>VGOX01000038.1 GCA_016875755.1 Chloroflexota bacterium | reverse complement strand
TCCCATAACACATCCGCGAGTTCGAGTGCGAAATGCGGGTTTTCCTCCGCCTTGGCGCGTAACTCGTTTTGAATTTGTGTTAACACGGCTGGCGGGGTGCGATAGGTTTTTAGGTTTGAGCCAGGGGCGACGTTCTCAACTGTACGCAGTGTGTAATTGAAGTAGAACTCCAGCATTTCGCGCAAATGCTTCATGAACTCGTCTGGCAGGAAGAAGAAATCTGCGAGGCGAGCAGCTTGCTTGCGGAGGCGGGTCAGGTCAATGGCGGGCATGGGAAAATTTTTGTCATTGCGAGGAGGGAGCTCTTCCCGACGCAGCAATCCCCTTAAAATATGAAGATTGCTGCGTCGCAAAGAACGAGTGTGTTCCTCGCAATGACATTTGATTAATACGCTTTCGCGAAATACACCTTGCGCTTGCTCGGCTTGCCGCAGACAATACAAGTGCCTTCGGTTTCAGGCTGGTTGAATGGAATGTTGCGGGTGGTGGCTTTGGCTTCTTCCTTGACCTTTTTCTCGCATTCATTGGATTCACACCAGTAAGCGAATCCCCAACCATCCTTCACGACATTCTTTAGGTCTTCGTAATTGTCCACATTGTGAATGTTCGCGTCGCGGTATTCGGTGGCGCGCTTGAGAAGGGATGCTTGCACGTCGGTCAACAAGTTCTTGACGGTGTCTGTCAATCCATCCTGTGAAACGAAGGACTTGCCTTCCTTGCCAGGCTTGTCGCGGCGGGCGAGGGCGACGGAACCTTTTTCAACATCCTTCGGTCCGATCTCCACGCGGACGGGAACACCGCGCATCTCCCAATCGTTGAACTTGAATCCGCTGCTGACGTTGTCACGGTCGTCCATTTTGATGCGGATGCCCGCAGCCTTCAGTTCAGAGAAGATGCGGTCGGCAACTTCCATCACCTTTTCTTTTTCGGCATCATTCTTGAAGATCGGCACGACAACTGCCTGAATCGGCGCGAGGCGGGGCGGCAGGACAAGTCCGTTGTCATCGCCATGCACCATGATCATCGCGCCGATAATGCGGGATGAGATCGCCCAGGAGGTGGTCTGTGCGAAAGTCAGTTTGTTGTCCTTGTTGAGAAACTGGATCTCGAACGCCTTGGCGAAGTTGTCACCAAAGTAATGGGATGTGCCTGACTGCAATGCGCGTTTGTCCCACATCATCGCTTCGATGGATGTGGTGATCTGTGCGCCTGCAAAACGCTCTGTTTCGGATTTGGTGCCTTTCAGCACAGGGATGGCGGCTTCTTCGAGACAGAAGCGTTCGTAGATGTCGAGGATGCGGTACATCTCCTCTTTGGCTTCTTCTTCGCTGACGTGTGCGGTGTGGCCTTCATGCCAGTAGAACTCGGCGGTGCGCAGAAAGAGTTTGGTGCGCAATTCCCAGCGCATCACCGAACCCCATTGCACGATCAACAAAGGCAGGTCGCGCCACGATTTGACCCACTTTGAATACATGTGACCGATGATGGTCTCGGACGTGGGGCGCACGGCGAGTTTCTCTTCGAGTTCTTGTCCACCGCCATGGGTGACGACTGCCAACTCAGGCGCGAACCCTTCCACGTGTTCCTTTTCTTTTTCAAAGAACGACATTGGGATAAGGGTTGGGAACGCCGCATTCACGTGTCCCGTCTTCTTGAATTCAGCATCGAGCCAGGAGGTGATGTTCTCCCACAACGCCCAGCCGTATGGTTTCACGACCATACACCCGCGCACAGGGGCGTAGTCTGCCATGTCGGAGCGTACAACCAGTTGGTTGTACCATTCGGAAAAGTCTTCTGCTCGGGTGGGTAATTTATCTTCTGCCATTTTGTCCTCTTCGGTTTACAGGGTGAATGTTGAAAGTTGAAGGTTTTGAATCTGTAACATTCAACTTTCTAACGTTTTAACTGCTTCTCTCACATCTTCTGCAAAGTATAACAAGTCTCTATTTTCAGGAATTATATAACTTTCAAACTCTATAAAATAATTATCGAATATAAAATCCCAGCCTTGCCCGATCAGGATCAATGGTTTCTTTGGCAAAGACTGGATGATCATTAGATTCCACATCAGTGAAATTTCTGTCAGCGTGCCGGGGCCGCCAGGCAGGGCAATCGCCGCATCACAGCCATCAAATAATGCATCGAGCCGCTCAAGAAGCGTTTTCTTTTTTCGCTCCTCTTTCACGAACGCATTTACACGTGTTCCGCGCCACTCTTCAATGTCGCTGCATGTCACACCGATGACATGTCCGCCTGCTTCTTGTGCGCCGCGTGAGACCGCCTCCATTGTGCCCATGTAACCGCCTGTCAACACGGCATGTCCGCGTTGGGCAAGGAGTGAGCCAAGTAATTGCGCTTCTTCGTACGCAGGTGTTCCTTCTTTTGGTTGTGCGCCGCCAAAAACTGTTATGTTCATAGAAACCTCGTTGTTACTCTTCGTCCCAACTTCTTCGCTTGTTGATTTCGATCTTTTTCAACACCGAATCTTCCAGATCAATGCCCGAAACCGAAGCTAGTTGTAAAAGATACAGCATCACATCCGCAAGTTCGCTGCCCAATTCTTCGTGGTCTTTGATCTCATCGGTGAATTGGAAATGCTCCAGAATCTCCGCCGCTTCTATTGAGAGCGACACCGCCAAATTACGCGGCGTCTGCGGGCGTTTGCTATCCGCTTCGTACCAGCCCTTCGACTTCACTAGTGCGTGCATTTGTTCCGTCAATTCAGCGATCGTCAAGTTCTTATCGTCCATCGTCTAATGTCCATTGCCAAACAAACAAAAACGGCTCACCAAGTCTGGGAGCCGTTTGGGCGCGATTAAGCGAACCTAGCCAGACCTGGAGGATGCACACATTCTAGGGGACGGGTTCGGGTTCATAAACATTGGCTGATTATAAGGGTAAAATTGAATTTATGCAAAAGGATGACGTGCTTCGCCTCTTCCATAACCCAGACCTGATTCTGCCCATGCAGCAGAATCTACTCGCGGATATTGCCGCCCAAGCTGCATCAGTGAATATGCCTTGTTACGTTGTCGGCGGCTTCGTTCGTGACCTGTTGCTAGGTCGCCCCGTCAAGGATCTGGATGTCATTGTTGAAGGGGATGCTGTAAAACTCGGCGACCAACTGGTGAAGAAGTATGGCGGAAAACTCACGCCGCATTTCAAGTTTGGCACCGCCTTTTGGCACGTCCCCGACTCAGAGCAAATTGTGGATCTCATCACCGCCCGCAGTGAAACCTATGAACGCTCGGGCGTGCTTCCCGTGGTGACGCCATCCACCATTGAAGATGATTTGCGCCGCCGCGATTTCACCATAAATGCCATGGCAATCCGCCTGGACGGTGAGCATTTCGGCGAACTACTCGACCCGCTCAATGGGCGATCTGACCTTGAGCATGGATTTGTGCGCGTTTTGCATGATCGATCCTTTGTAGATGATCCCACACGTATTTTCCGCGCTGTCCGTTACGAGGGGCGCTATGGATTCAAAATTGAATCTGCCACCTTGAGTCTGGTCAATGCCGAAGCGCTTGAGGTTCTTGCTGCGCTGAGTGGGGAACGTCTGCGAAATGAATTGGACTTAATTCTTGATGAAAAGAATTCTGCTCGAATTCTTTTTCGTGTAGCCAGTTTGGAGTTGTTGAAGCGTATCCACCCGCACATGCCCGAATTCGATCAGCGATATGCTGGTTTTATTGAAATGGACAATCGCCTTGATATCCCTGCCGATCGCAGGACAATGGGTTACATGCTCTGGTTTATGGATCTTTCTGAAGAAGATATTTTTTTGCTGGTAAACAGACTTGATTTTTCGAACGAGATGTCGCTGGCGGTGTGGGCAGCATCGCAATTGAAACGTGGCTTACCGCATCTGATGGGTTCCACTCCAAGTGTGTGGACGTATGCATTGGAAAAACTGCCCTTGCTTTCCATTTATGCGGTCTATCTTGTTGCTCGTGAAGATGCTTTGTTAAGTTATATATCTTTATGGCGGCATGTCAAACCGCACACCACAGGTAAAGCCCTGAAAGCCCGCGGACTTGTGCCTGGTCCGCGATACGGAGAGATATTGACCCGCCTCCGTGCAGCGTGGTTGGACGGAGAAATATCGGACAAGGTGCAGGAAATCCGCTTGCTGGAAAGTATGCTGTAGGGGAATGCGTCAGCGAAACGAATGTTGATTTGTTGTATCAGGCTCAAGGTCCAGAAATGAGGCGGGGATTTTAATCCCATTTTTAGCTTGTGCCATCTCTCTGTCCTATATATAATATGCCCATGACAAAACAACCACAGGTGGAGAAACAGCGACTGCCGTATCGTTTGCGAGAGCCATTCCTTTCATCGAAGGAGTTGGCTCTTTTTCGTGTGTTGAATGAATTGATGGGGGATCGTTTTGTGATCTGCCCCAAGGTGGCAGTGAACGATGTCTTCTATATTTTGCGACCGAATGAGAATGTGCATTTCTATAACAAGATATTCCGCAAACATGTAGATTTTTTGTTGTGCGACCTGCAAACTTTCAAACCGTCTTTTGGTGTTGAGATCGTAAAGCCGATAGTCAAGGATAACGCTCGCGAAGCGGATCTATTTATGTTGGAATTGTTTACGGATGCGGGTATTCCGTTGGTGCATATTTCGTCCAGTGAGGCGTATGAAGCACGGGATATTGTGACGTTGTTTCAGTTGGCGGCGACGAAGATTGGCGGGACAGCCGCCGCGCGCGTGGATAAAGTTGGAGATACTGTGCCAAATTGCCCAGAATGTGGCAAGATGATGGTGTTGCGTATTTACCGTAGCGGCGAATTCACTGGCAGGACGTATTATGGTTGCATGGACAGCCCCAAATGCAGCGGGGTGGTTTCGATCGACTAGATTTCAGGCAGCGAAGGCGGGAGTTCGATTGCGATCAGGTTTTTGTGTTGCAGTAATTTGAATATTCCAAAGGCAATCCCTACACATACATATCCATAAAGAAGGCTAAAAACACCGAATGCAAGCGATTGCCCTGCAATTGCGCTCAGGAACTCGGTAATGGTTGTTGCTGGCAAATTTACGATGATGATCTCAATGGTCATGAGCACAAAAAAAAGAACTGGTGCTGCCAGAGCCGCATTACGCAGTGCGGCGATTGATTTTTTCCCACCCCAGATACCCAAGCCGATCGCCAAAATTGTGTAGGGTAAAAACCAAAGGATGATACCAATGGTGTAGAAGGCTACTGGCATCAGAATGAAATTCCATGTTTCAGAGAGTTCATTTTCCATTGCGGATAGGGGTAGCATCACAAGCAGGCCGATGCCCCACAGGATATAGGGAGTAAGCAGTGCGATGCGGAAGAAGGTTTGCGGTTTCATGAGTAGTGCCTTTTTAGTTCAGATGCGTATTTGGCTCCGACGGTTTCACGGTTTTCTTTCAGCCAGTCTTTGAAGATTGTTTTTCCACGGGCGGGTTCATGCGAAACAAGCAAATTCGCCATCAAGCCATCGACTTCTTCGGGGGTCAGAATGACATCGTTAACGAACAAGCTTAGGAATTGTGCGGCAAACAATGCCAGTCGTGGCGGGACTGAGATCAGCGGGCGATTTGCGCCGATAGTTTCACCGACCAATTGCACCAATTCTTTGAAGGTGTAGGAGTCAGGCCCGGCTGCGTCGATGACGTAACTCTCTTTGCTGTAGACACCTTCCACGGCGAGATCAGCCAGGTCTTCGACATGCACAGGTTGAATTCCATACGAGCCGTCACCAGGGATAAAGAAGAATGGGAAATGCCGCAGGAGAAAGGCAATGTTGTTGATGAGAATATCCTCACCGCCGCCGACCAGTACAGTGGGGCGCAGGATCGCATACGAAAGCCCAAAGTCTGTTACGGCTTTTTCGTTGGCGGCTTTTCCCCAATAGTATGGCAGGTGCGAATCCGCGGACGGGTTAGCGATGCTGAAGTGAACGATCCGCTTTACGCCTGCTTTCACGGCAGCGTTCACCAACGCTTTTGTATTTTCCACGGCTTTGGGTTGGGTGTTGCTGCCTTTGTCAAACCGCACCCAGTAGGTGTTCACCAAAACATCCACGCCGCGCAAGTTGTTTTCCAATTCGGCGGGTTTTTCAAAGTTCAACGGGAACGCGGGAATCTTTCCTGCAAACGGATTGGGGCGGTTGGGATGATTGGTAAGCGTGATAACTTCTTCGCCGCGTGCGAGCAATCGCTTGGCAATGTACTTGCCCGAATAACTGAATGCGCCTGTCACTGCGATTTTCATTTTGCCTCCGCTTTTGTCGTTCTCGGCGCAATCAGCGCGAAGAACGAAACGATCAATCCAATTCCGACCAGTGCGAGCAGAAAGCCCGTTAGGTTTCCGCTAACTCTGCGGGTGATTTCGAAGAATAACTCTTCAGCATTGCTGGCTTGGGGTTGGTACGTGAGCGCGATCAGAAGCGGTAATCCCACCAATACAATATTTGAGAAGACTGTCCAGAATTGAGCGCGTTTTTCCGTGCCGCACAAATCCACAAGAATGCGGTTGAGGTATGGACGCAGATAACGAACAACCAATCCGCAAATGACGAGCGTAAGAATTACTTCAAGTAAAAAGAAAAGGATGCTGTTCATGGTTCTCCTTATTTCAAAATGGATAGGATGTTCTTGACATTCCCAATTCCGAGACGTTCCAGTTTGATGACCGCCTTGGCGAGGCTGTCGATCGCATTGAAAAAATCTTGCAGCGCCTGTACCCGCTGGTGGATGAATTGAATCTCCGCCTCGTCACCTGACACGGAACCTGATTCTATTTTCTCGAGCGTTTCTGCCACTGAGCGGACCGCCCGGTCAAACTCGCTGTTCTGCCGCTCCTTCAATATCGAGCGGATGGATGTGTAAAAATCCGTTTCGGCTTCGTAGTAGTCCTTGCGGTCGCCAAGTTTGGACGAGCGGTGGACAAGCCCCATGCGCGCCAGTGTCCGCACTTCGGTGCTGATCGCGCCTTTGGTGAGTCCTGTCTGCTCGACGATCTCGTCCAGTGAGAGCGGAGAAGGGGAGAGGTAGAGCACAGCGAAGATCGCGCCCATTCCTTTGGGGAACCCCCAAAAGCGGCTGATCTGGCTTAATCCTCCAGTGAAATCTTGTTTTAGGTCGGTGATTTTTGTAGGCATAATTTCTCTTTAGAATGTTTAGTAATTACTAAACGTAGTATACGATAAGTCAAGATGAATGTCAAGAAGCAAAAAAGCCGCCAAGCTGGCAGCTTTTTCAAGTATTGCAAGATTCATCTTGCGATTGTGGGCGGTATAAATATCGCTCTACTTATGGTTGGTTGTAATACATGCGGAACAATTCCGCACCCGTTTTGCCTTGACCTTCGGTTTGGTATTGTGGAATCGGCACACGGAAGGTGATGTGTTCTGTTTCACTTTTCTCAAACCAGAATTCAACAAAACCGTATTTTCCCTGAATTTCCTCTTCTGGGATTTGCAGGGCGGCGTCCATCACTTGCGCAAGCCAATTTCCGAAGGCTTCTTCGTCGGAGAAGCCATCCACAGGCAGGCGGACGGTGAAGTCGGTTTCCATCACGCCGAAGGTGGGCGGTGTGCCGTCCATGTAGTTGCAGTTTTCCCCGAAGAAGTAGGCGGTGGCGGTGGCTTCGGAGTTTAGAGATTTGACTGCTTTGTCAAATTGTTCTGTCAACTCTGGTGCATCTTGGGTTGCCCAAGTGTAGCCGCAGAACTTTTCGGTGGGAATGGTTTCAGCAGATTCCTGTGTGGGCGCGTTGACATTTTGCAGGGCGAGGAAACCTGCCGTTGCAGAGATCGCGATACCGATGAGCCAGTTCCGTTTGTGTTTCATGTGGATGAATAGTGCGAATCAAGTGTCCTTGTGGAACCTGCTGAATGGTAGGCGAAGCAGGTTCCACCGTAGGAAAGAGGCGGTTACTTTCTCAGCAAATCCGCTGCGGCGGATGCCATCAATGCCACACCGTTGACAAGGGCTCCTTCGTCGAAGTCGAATTTGGGGTGGTGGTGATTGTAGTTCAAATTCTTCTCGGCGTTGGCAGAGCCGATGCAGAAATAACAGCCGTCGGCTTTTTCCTGCATGTAGCCCATATCTTCCGCGCCCATGGTGAGGTAGGGGTCGCTGTCGATTTGATTCGCGGGGAAGAGTTTGCGGGCGGTTTGCAGTACGCTGGCGGAGATTTCCGCTTCGTTGATGACGGGCGCGGTGACTTGTTTGATGGTGATCTCAGCTTCACAGTTCATGGCTTGCGCTGTGTGGCGGATGATCTGTTCGAAGCGTTCGAGCACGGTTTTGCGGATTTCAGGCTCGAAGGTGCGGATGGTGCCATTAAGTTCAGCGGTCTGTGGGATGACGTTGAAGGCGGTGCCTGCATGAATGGAGGTAACGCTGATGACGGCGGGTTTGAGTGCGGGGATGTTGCGCGAGACGACGGTTTGTAGTGCAGTGACGATTTGCGCCGCGCACACGACGGGGTCAACGGTGGTTTCGGGGAGCGCGCCATGCCCACCCTTGCCTGTAAGCTTGACGATGAACAGTTCTGCGCCTGCGAAGACGGGACCCGCACCAACATGAAACCAGCCGAGCGGTTTTTCGTTCCACAAATGCAGGGAGAGAGTCTTTTCAACTTTGGGGTTTTCGAGCACACCATCGCGCATCATCATCAACGCGCCGCCGATCTCTTCGCCATTGGTGCCTTCTTCAGAAGGTTGGAAGCAAAATTTGATGTTGCCCGCGAGGTTATCTTTGTATTCGTTCAAAATTTTTGCGACGGTCAGCCCGATGGCAGTGTGACCGTCATGTCCGCAGGCGTGCATGACGCCCGCGTTGGTGGAGGAATATTCCGCGCCTGTGTCTTCGGTGATGGGTAGTGCATCCATGTCGAAGCGCAGGAGGATGGTGGGACCAGGTTTTGCGCCTTCGAGGAATCCGACCACGCCTGTTTTGCCTACGCCTTTGGTGACTTCGAGCCCGAGCGATTCGAGTTCTTTGGCGACAATTCCTCCTGTACGAATCTCGTTGAAGCCAAGTTCGGGGTGCATGTGAAAATCACGCCGCATGGCTTGGGTGTAGGGGAAGAGGTCTTGCGCTTGCTTGAGGAAGTTAGGCATGGTGTTGTCTCCGTTGGTGGGGTTGGGGGTTGGAAGGTTGAAGGTTAAAGGTTGCTGGCAACTTGTAACCTTCAACCTTCCAACCTGTAACTCTATGAATATTTTACAACTCGAAATTTCTCTTCGTAACGCGGATTTTCATCCGTGCTGTCTTCGGTGTGGCGGGATTTCAGACGCTCGATGAGTTTTTCGACATCCTGCACTTGGGTGGTGTGTTTGAGAATGGCTTGAATTTTAACATCCCAAGTCTCGGTCACATCCACTTCGGTGTTGGGTTGGTTGGTGAGCGAGCACCAGATTTCCTTGGGCATGTGCGGCTCAAAACCTTGTGACAGTAAATCGGGGAAGTAGGCGGGGTTGCCCGCTGCGGGGAAGACGGCATCAAGGACGACTTGTCCGCAGGCGCGATGGTCGGGGTGGTTGATTCCGTATAACGCGAAGAGATTTTGCGGGTCGCAGGTGACGAGAATATCGGGCTTGTGTCTGCGGATCTCGCGGACAATGTCGCGGCGTAGATTCAGGTCTGGGACGAGGTAGCCATCTGGCAGGTCCAGAAAAAGAGGCGGGTTTGCGCCGATGACTTTGGCAGCTTCGGCTTGTTCCGTGTGGCGAATCCCGCACAGGCGATCGGGAGTCATGTCTGGCTGGGTGGTGGGGTTGAAGCCTTTGTCGCCGCAGGTGAGCAGGAGATAGGTGATGGTGTGCCCTACGCGTACCCATTTGGCGAGCGTGCCGCCACAGAAGAATTCGGGGTCGTCGGGGTGAGCGAGGATGACGAGGATATTTTTAGGGGAGTCCCAGGATTCAGGTTGTGTCATAGTTGGTCTTTTATGAAATACGGATTACGCGGCGATGCGTAATCCGTATTTGGGTTAGTTTTTCTTGGCTTTTCCGCAGGTGCAGCCGCCGCCTTCGTGACGGTCGCATGGAGCTTGTGATTTACGGCGCAGCGCTTCGAGTTCGTCCCACGGTTGGATCTCTTCACGGGTGAAGGTGTGATGCTGTGGGCGTTCATTGGGGATTTCGACGAGCACGACAACTTTGTCGCTCATCGGCAGCAGGTCAATGACTTTGCCTTCGCCTTTGGGGGTGACGACGCGCTTGTTGCGTTTTGGCAGGGTTTTGCGCGCAGCGACGTATTGTTCATATTCATAGATGAGACAGCAGCGCAGACGTCCGCACATGCCTGTGATCTCGTTGGGCGTGAGCGAGATACCCTGTTCCTTCGCCATTTTGATGGAGATGGGCGAGAAATCGGTGAGGAATTTGGAACAGCAGCGGGTTTCGATGCCGCAGGCGCCCATACCGCCGAGCATTTTTGCCACATCACGCGGACCGATCTGGCGCATTTCGATATGTGCTTTAGGATACAGTTCCTGCATGTCGCGCTTGAGGGATTTCAGATCCACGCGATCTTCGCTTTCGGTGCTGAAGAGGAAGGCAAGACGCGAGCCGTCGTAGTTATATTCAGCGGAGACGATCTTGACCATATCAAGTAAGCCAAGCTCAGAGGCACGGGCGCGGCAGTTGATCATGGCTTCGGTCTGTTTATTCCGCCAGGATTGCTGGAGGAGCAGGTCACGCGGGGTGGCGCGACGCTCGACAGATTTCCAGCCGCCCTCGGGTGTGGCAGGGGCTTCCGTCAGAATTTGGACAACTTCGCCGAGATGTTTGCCGCGGGAGGTGTCCACGATCACGTGCTCGCCCACAGTCAGATCTGTAAAGGCGGAGGAATCAAAATGATAGATCTTGCCGACTTGCGTAAAACGTACACCAATAATGAGGTTTGTCGTTGTCGTTTGCATGGGCGCAATTATACTAGCGATTAGCAGTTGGCTGTTATTTTAGGTTGTTACAAGAAAGGCTCAATAATGCCATAATTTGCAGCGACCATGGCGGTTATGATGCTGATGAATTCTAGTCAGATTTGGATGTTATGCTTTGCGTGTAGTCAGTGAAATTTATTAGAGTACAAAACCACTGCCTCTGGCAGTGAGTGGAGTAAAAAGGTTATACCGTGAAAAGTAATTGAGAATGTTGGGTATGATGAGCGCAACTGGAAGGCG
>VGOX01000037.1 GCA_016875755.1 Chloroflexota bacterium | reverse complement strand
ACGAGACAGAAGAAAATCCAGCGCAAGAGTATCTGCGCCACTCTTGGTGAACCGCCGGATGCGGACCCGCATGTCCGGTGGTGTGAGAGGGAGCGGTTAGCCGCCGCTCCCTACTCGATCGGATGAGGGGGACTGCCCCTGAAACGCGTACCAGCTGTACGTTAAGAGTGAGGCGTTTGTCCTGTTTACATCGTGGAGGCGCGGTCTTGCATTTGGTGGCGGAGGTCGGCGGTGTCCTTGTCTATGGTGAAGAGTGCGCCGAGGTAGAAGAAGAAGCACAAGCCCCATGCCACGATACAGATCAGCAGGATGGCGGTCTTGAGGTCGATGGCATCGGCGATCAGCCCGGTAAGGATGGGCGCAAATGCCGCGCCTGCGTTTTCGATGAAATATTCAGTGGCTTGTGCCGTCGAGCGGACTTCGGGGACTGTGACATCATACACGGTGGCGATGACGTTCGCGCTTGAAAGCGGCATGAAAACGGCGGTAAGGCACATGTAAATAAAGAATTGGTTGCGGGCTTCGATGGGCGTGTTGAGCGCGAGGGTGATGAAGATCGCGCCCATCACCACGCCGATACTGGAGACGATGATGCGTCCCTTGCGCGTGCGTTTGAAGGCGAAGTCGCCCAGCGAGCCGCCGATGAAATATCCGCTGGCGAGGATGAGGATGACGGGCGCCATCGTGAAGAGAATGCTGCCTTCATCGTATCCGCGTTCGCGCGCGAGATAGGCGAAGAAGAAATACGTGATCACGTTCCACGGGAAAACGCCCGCGAAACCCTGCGCAAAGATGAACCACATGGTCTTCTTTTTGAAGATCTGCCTGGCTTCGTCCCATGAGAATTTGAAGGTCTGCATCTCTGCCATTTGCTCGAACTCGGGTTCGGCTTTTCCGCGCGGCATATCTTTGACGAAGAAATAGATCAGCACGGCTATCACCAATCCCAGCGAGCCTGTGATGTAGAACACGCTGCGCCAACCGCCGATGGCTGGTGCCACCATCAAGGCAAGGATCATCCCAACGAGATAGCCGATGGGCTGCGCCAATTGCAAGATGCCATAGACCTTTCCGCGCATGGTGGGACCGAAATAATCGGAGACGAGTGTGTATAACCCGGGGTAGGAAGAGTCGTCGATGCCAGTGGAAGCGCGGGTGGCGACAAAGAAACCAAAACTGCGCGCCAGTGCATTCAGCCATGTGGTTGCGCCCCACACGAACGAAGCGAACGCCAGCAGTTTGGCGCGGGCGTAGCGGTCATATAAATAACCCCAGATCGGGTAAAGCACGGTGGCGACGATGAGCGCGCCTGAATTCACCAACCCCCATTGCGTATTGCTGATTCCAAAATCATCTGAAATTTGCACTTGCAGCGAACCGATCATCAACTTGTCGGTCTGGTGCAGAAGCATGAAAAAGAAAAAGATGATAACCACGACCCAGCGATTGTTTTTGGACATAGAACCTCTTTTGATTTACGATTTTTAGACTTTGGTTTTACGATTGACGATCGCGCCCAATTTTACTCGCCTTCGGAGAGAATTTGCTCTGCGAGTTTTTTTAACTCATCGGCATTCGTCGCCTTTGCCGAGGCAAGATATTGATCCAGTAACTCCAGCGGGCTGAGGCTGCTCACCACCTGTCCCTCGGGCAGGCGCGCGCGCGACTCGCTTTGCGGGCGTTTGACAAAATGGAATTCGAACGCATCTGCCGTATATTTTCGCAGCGCAGGTTCATCAATGAGCGTATCCCACTCTCTTGGATATTCGACCACGAGCCGCACGATCGCATCGGACATTTCTTTTTGACCTGGCAATGCCTCGATAAGTTGTTTTGTCGCTTCTTCACTGGACATTAGAGTGGTTCGGCGGTCTATGAATTTTCTCACCCCTGTGAGTTGATTCCACTCTACCGTGGTGTCTTTCCCTTGTTCCACATCCGCGATGACGAAGAAGCGGTCTTCCTTTGCTTCGCCAAAATCCACGCGTTCGATGGAGCCAGGGTAAATCACGGGCGGCTGATGTCCCTCGTTCACATCCTGCGGCTTGTGGATGTGCCCCATTGCCACGTAATTGAACTTTGGGTTCTTCACCAAACTGCCTGAAAGCACAAGGTCATTGCCGAGCATCACCAGCCGTTCGCCGCCAAACTTCGCCCCTTCGATGGAAGCGTGCGCGGTGAGAATGATCGGTAGGGATGAATCACATTCCTCGATCCAGTCTTCAATTAACTGCCCCATATTATCTTCAATGCGTGAAAAAGCCTGCGTAGAGTCTGTTTCGCCTGTGGCAGCCATCAACCCTGAGCGTGCGATCCACGGCATGGCAATGACTTGCACGGGCAGTCCCCACAGGTCTTCAGATTTCAATAAGGTTGGCGCATCCAACACTTTGACATACGGCACTTGCAGGGTCTTGAATTCCTGCAAGGCGTGCGCCCGCCCAATGGAGGGGGAAATGTCATGGTTGCCGACCAGTAACAGGGTGGGGATTTCCGCCTGTGACAGTCGCATGATGCGCTTGCCCCACTCACGCTGAAATGTCGGTGACGGAGAGCGGTCTTTGTAGGCATCGCCTGCAAAGATGACCATGTCCACTTTGCGCGAGATGGCGGTATCCACAATGGTATCGAACGATTTGAGAAAATCCAATACACGCAGCGGCAAACCCGTCACGGGGTCATGCCGTCCGTAATTTGCCATGTCGATATGCGCGTCGGCAAAGTGGAGTAGTTTCATTAGGGCTGCACTCCCAGTTCCTGCAAGGCCTGCACCGCGGGGAACCAGTTCGTATGGACTTGCAGTGCGGCGCGATAGTCTGCGATGGCTGCGGGGGTGTTGCCGATCATGTAGTAGGCACGTCCGCGCCAGAGCAGGGATTCTTCGAGCGTGGGTGTGGAGATGGTGTCGTTGAGAGTGGTGTCTGCAAGGCTGACTACATCCTGATAACGGGCGGAGTAATAGTATGCGAAGTACGGTCCCGTTTGATACCATATCATGCGGAAGGGACGGTTGCTTTCATTGGTATCCCAATCTGCATAGTCACGGAAGGCTTGATCGTAGGCGGCGGATGCATCGGTGTATTGATTTAGCACAACATGGCTGGTGCCTTTGTTGAACCAGGCGAAGAAACGGTTGTTACCGCTGAGTGTTTGCAGTTCCTTCTCTGCGATTTCCAGCGCATTTCTGGCAGACCATTGATAATCTGCCCACGGACCGAGAACCTCAAGCACTTCCGCTTCACGGTCGGCAGGGTAGATGACCATGAATAGGTAATTGAAGGAACGCCAGCCGTCTTCATATTCTTCATATTTGCTGAGCAGGTCTTTGCCGGGTTTGAGGTAGGCATCCTGTACGATGAATCCACCTTTGGCATCATCATAGCCGGTGGTGAAAAGGTAGTGACCGAGCCAGTCGATTTTGCCGGTGTAATCGCGTTCGTAGTAGCCTTTTTCCACTACAACGGGGAAGCCTGCCGCGATCAGGCGTTTGACCAATTCCATGTCACCGCCGTGACGGTAGAGGGCGCGAAATTCCGTTTGCTCGTTGACGAAATCCACCAGTTCATACGGCATGACGTTCTTGTCCGCCAGACCGCGTTCGATGAAGGTTTTGTTTTTATCGGGGGAACCGGGTTTGACCACCATGGCGACATCGTCACGATCACCCTGCCAGCCCCAGTAATTGAGCGCCATTGTTAAATTGGCAGGGCCGCAATAATTCCAACGGTTGTGCTGGTCGACGTAGGTAATCCCCGTCAGAATAACAGAGGCAGGTACCGGTGTTGTGGTGATCGTCGGTGTGAGGGTGGGACCTGCTTTCGGGGTGGAGGTCGCTTTAGGAGTCAAGGTCAAACTCAATTCAGCGCGAGCTGTCCCGACTGCGGTTTCAACAGTAAGGGGATTTTGTTCGCCGGGCTGGAAGACAGCCTCGCTGGGTGGGTTGAAGAAGTAGACGATGCGGGTGCGCAGGAGATCGATACGGGTTTCGAGGCGGCTGCGGACGGGCGGCAGGAAGTAAATGCCGACGACGATCAGCAACGCGATCGGGATCAGCCAATATTTGTTTATTTTCTTGATTTTTTCTTTTAACATAAAAAAGATTATATAACAAAAAGACCCCGAAGGTTTTGATGCCTTCGGGGTCTAAACTGTTTATTATTTTTCTTCTTTCACTTCGCCATCGATAACATCGCCATCTTTCGGGGCGGAAGGTCCGCCTTCAGGCTGTGCTTGCGGCTGATCTTGCGCGTACAACTGCTGACTGAGCGCATGGAATGCCTGCTGAACGGCTTCAGATGCCTTTTGAATTTGGGTGATGTCGTCACCTTGTGCAGCCGTTTTGAGGTCGTTGATCTTGCTTTCGATCTCGCCG
Organism: Chloroflexota bacterium; assembly: GCA_016875755.1. GTDB lineage: Bacteria > Chloroflexota > Anaerolineae > Anaerolineales > Villigracilaceae > Villigracilis. The sequence continues at coordinate 6,953 of VGOX01000037.1, read as the reverse complement.
CGTTCGGCAGCGGGGACTTTGTCGCCGAGGTCGCGCAGGGCTTTCTCGGTCTGGTAGACGAGATTGTCTGCGGTATTTTTCGCATCGATCATTTCGCGGCGTTTCTTGTCTGCTGCTTCGTTTTGCTTGGATTCCTGCACCATGCGTTCGATGTCACTCTTGTTCAAATTGGTCGAAGCGGTGATAGTAACCTTCTGTTCCTTGCCGGTCGCCTTGTCCTTCGCGGTGACATGCAAAATGCCATTCGCATCGATGTCAAAGGTCACTTCGACTTGCGGAACGCCGCGTGGTGCCGGTGGGATTCCATCAAGGCGGAAGCGTCCGAGTGACATATTGTCACCAGCCATGGGGCGTTCACCTTGCAGCACGTGAATGTCAACCGCAGTTTGATTGTCTGCGGCAGTGGAATACGTTTCGGTCTTGCGCACAGGGATGGTCGTGTTGCGTTCGATCATCACGGTCATCACACTGCCCATCGTTTCGACGCCGAGGGAGAGCGGGGTCACGTCGAGCAGCAAAATATCTTTGACTTCACCGCCAAGCACGCCGCCCTGAATTGCCGCACCGATCGCAACGACTTCATCAGGATTGACGCCTTTGTTCGGTTCCTTGCCATTCGCCAACTTGCGGACCAAGTCTTGCACCATCGGCATGCGGGAGGAACCGCCCACCAAAACCACTTCATCGAGTTTGCTTGCATCCATACCTGCATCTTTGAGAGCCGCTTCAAATGGTCCACGGCAGCGCTGAAGCAGGTCTTCGGTCATCTGCTCGAATTTGGCACGGCTGAGTTTCAATTGCAAATGTTTTGGTCCTGAAGCATCGGCAGTGATATACGGCAGGTTGATCTCAGTTTCCATTACAGTGGAAAGCTCGATCTTCGCTTTTTCCGCCGCCTCGCGCAGACGTTGTAACGCCTGGCGGTCACTGCGCAGGTCTATGCCCTGATCTTTTTTGAATTCATCTGCCGCCCAATTGGTGATCTTCTGGTCCCAATCGTCGCCGCCAAGATGGGTATCACCGTGCGTGGATTTCACTTCGATCACACCTTCGCCCACTTCAAGGATCGATACATCGAACGTACCACCGCCAAGATCGAAGACGAGAATGGTTTCATTTTTCTTCTTATCGAGTCCATACGCCAAAGCGGAGGCTGTCGGCTCGTTGATGATACGCAGCACTTCCAAGCCTGCGATCTTGCCCGCATCCTTGGTCGCCTGACGCTGGCTGTCGTTGAAATACGCAGGGACAGTGATAACCGCCTGTGTGACAGGTTCACCGAGGTACGCCTCAGCATCTGCCTTCAGCTTGCCCAACACCATTGCGCTTATTTCCTGCGGAGAGTATTCCTTGCCATTGACAGGAACCTTCACACGCACATCGTTCGTGGGTCCTTGAATGACCTGATAGGAAACCATGCCGCGCTCGGCACTGGTCTCTTCGAAGTGGCGTCCGATAAAGCGTTTGATGGAGTAAATGGTGTTATCCGGATTTACAACCGCCTGACGTTTGGCAGTCTGCCCGACCATGCGTTCGCCATTTTTGTTGAACGCTACAACAGACGGGCATAAACGTCCGCCTTCCGCTGTGGTGATGACCGTCGGTGTGCCGCCTTCCATGACGGAGACAACGCTGTTGGTTGTGCCGAGGTCAATTCCTATGATTTTTCCCATGAGTATGCTCCTTGCATTAATTCGTTTTCAATGTACTCATGTTAAACGATGTATGCAAGAATTCTATTAACGGTGCGTAGGTTTTTAATATAAAAGCAGGGGGGTTACTCAATGCCGACCCGTACCCACTCGAATAGCACTGTGATCGGCGCTTCTCTCAATGAAGAGGCGGCGATGCCGATCTTTCCCTCGGCCAGGCCGAAATTTGTGACATCCAGTCTTCGCAGGAGTGATTCATTCAGGTAAAGGAAGATGTAATTATCCTGACAGAAAAGACCGATCTCATAATTGAGATCGACAGCGGTGAATGGTCCGCTGGTTAGGGGGACATATTTGACGACGCCGGGTGCAAGCCACTGTCCGTAGAGAGCGTTGTAGGTCCCGTCGCTGGACACGTTGTATTCATACCAACCAGCTTCTTCATCGTAACGGCAGATCAAGCCGATGGAACCTGTTGGGCTGGCTGACGCTCGTGCGCGCACGAACACGCTTTCGTAAACGTGTGCATTATGAACGCCAATGGACCACGTGTCTGGCGAAGAGATGTCAAATCGCAGGGTGCTATTTTTATAGGCGAAGGTCGGTTCGGTTGCCCCGCCAGTTTGCAGGATCTCCCAGTATTGAGAGCCTGTGTCGAATTCATCGGTGAAGTAGTATGGTGGCAGTTCGGGGGTGGGTGGGACTGTTGCAGTGGGGGAAATTTCCGGGGCTGGTGTATCAGGTATCGGTGTGGGAAGAGGCGTTTGTGTGGGGTTAGCTTCAGGTATGGGTGTGGGTTCTGTGCTTTGGCAGACGGTGATAAGGAGGAGAAATCCAATTAATAAAATGAGTTTTTCCATTGTTGCTCCAATTAATGAAATTCGACCAGCAGTATACCCTGCTGGTCAAAAGTGTGGAGATGCCGGGAATTGAACCCGGGTCCGAAAGATTCGACCCTCGGAAATCTACGAGCGTAGCCTGCCGTATATCGTCACCACAGGCGCCCCGGCGGGCTGGTAAGCCTGTGACCATCTGCTAGTCTTTCGCGTGTTTAGCAGAATCGCACGCGGCACTCCATCTTTGTTTCGCCCGGTCCGTCACCCGATGAAGGGCGGTGCCGGCGGACGTGGCATCCTAGGACGCCAGACTGTTATGTCTCACCTTAGGCGGCGAGGGGCATAGCAGCGTAAGTGCGGTTGTTGGCACTTAAAGGTTTGCACTGCGTTTACGAGTTCGGTGCGCGCTCGGCTCGCATTCCGGAACCAGCCTCTCCCGTCGAAGCCTGTCATCCCCTTGGGCGAAACGATTGTTCCGTTGCGTATTTATTATAGCATGCGCAGTTAATGAAATATGAGAGCTTGTCCGTTATAATTAGGCATTGATTGTGTTCTGGAAAGATGAAGGATTATTATGCCTGAGAAAATATTGATTATTGATGATGATGTAGATACACTGCGGCTGGTTGGTTTGATGCTCCAAAGACAGGGGTATCAAATTGCAGCAGCCCCCAATGGCTCACAAGGTCTGACAAAGGCATTGGAAGACCGCCCGGATCTGATTCTTTTGGATGTGATGATGCCGGATATGGATGGGTATGAAGTGACCCGCCGCCTGCGCAAAAATCCTGCCACCTCTGCCATTCCCATTATGATGTTCACAGCCAAGACTCAATTGGACGACAAGGTGACCGGGTTTGAAGTTGGGGCAGATGATTACCTGACGAAGCCCACCCACCCCACTGAATTGCAGGCCCATGTAAAAGCATTGCTTGCACGAGTTGCTCCGAAGGATGGCACAGCAGGTACAACGGCGCTCCGTGAACAACGCGGTTATGTGGTTGGTGTGATCTCCGTGCGCAGCGGCATGGGCGTTTCTTCTCTTGCAGCAAACGTAGCAGCGGGATTGTTCACTCGTGTCCAGTCGGATGTCATCCTTGCCGAACTTACACCTGGGCGGGGCACTCTGGGCATGGAATTAGGCGTGCCGAACCAGAAGGGTCTCACTGAAATTTTACGCGGCAAGGTGGTTGAAGTCACCCGCGAAAAGGTGCAGTCCTCCCTGGTGCCGCATAACTCGGGTGTCAAATTGTTCCTCTCCTCTGAAAACCCGCGGGATGTGGAGCTCATCTCTGAGGTAAAGAACTTTGAGACATTGGCTGCCCGCCTTGCCTCTCTTGCCCGCTTCGTTGTTCTGGACCTTGGGGCTGGTCTGCCAGCCTTTACACAGAAGCTCCTCTCGATGTGTAACGAACGGATCGTGGTCGTTGAAGGAACTACCAGCAGCATTTTGCATACCAAGATCTTGATCGATGAGATTCTAGCTCTGGGTATCGAAAGCTCCTCGATCCATGTGGTCTTGAATAACCGCCAACGCACCGAAACGCAAATGTCATGGACGCAAGTGCAGGAAAAGCTCGGTCAACCGGTCACCGCGACCATTACCCCGGCGCCGGAATTGTTCATGCAGGCTTCACGTTTGCAAACTCCGGCTATTCTCGCGCAACCCACGAATTTGACCGCCCAGCAATTCCTCAAGATTGCAGATTCGATCATTGAACGCGAAAAAGCGCGATGACCTCCCGCCCGTCCCAGGTTCAGACCAGTATTGAATTTGCCGCGGATTTGATCCGCCAGTCTAAACATGCTGTGATTCTGACCGGGGCGGGAATTTCCACCTCCTCTGGGATTCCTGATTTTCGCTCCACAGGGACAGGCTTATGGTCTCGTGATGAGCCGCTGGAAGTAGCATCCCTTTCCACATTCCGTACCAAACCAGCTGATTTTTTCAACTGGTTCCGCCCGTTGGCTTCGCAGATATTTAATGCACAACCCAACCCTGCTCATATTGCATTTGCAGAGTTGGAGCGGCACGGGTATGTCAAATCGGTCATCACGCAAAATATAGATATGCTGCATCAAAAGGCGGGTTCAAAAACTGTCATAGAAATGCACGGTACGATGCAAACCCTAACGTGTTCACAGTGTTATTATCAGGTGGAAGCACATCCATATCTTGGTCCATTTGTGGAGAATGGCGAAATTCCGCATTGTCCAAAGTGTGCCCAGATACTCAAGCCAGATGTCATCTTGTTTGGAGAACAATTACCGCAGGTTGCCTGGTTCAAGGCCCAAAAAGAAGCGCGTCAGTGTGATCTGATGCTTGTTGCCGGGTCCTCTCTCGAGGTCCTGCCTGTGGCGGGGCTACCCATGCAGGCATTGGATCGAGGCGGTCATCTGATCATCATCAATAATACGCAGACCTATTTAAATGTCCGTGCAGATGTGGTTCTTTCTGAAGATATATCCACGGTTCTTCCTTTGATCATGGAGAGAGTGATTCATGGCTGAAATAAAAACCGAGCGTTTGGATGGATATCGCCGCTTAATAGATATCGCACGAGATCTCGCATCCACTCTTGATTTGGATATCCTGCTCTCGCGCATTGTTCACGCTGCGGCAGAGATCAGCGGGGCAGAAGCCGCATCCATTTTGCTGTACGACGATGCTTCACGCCAGTTGTACTTTCAGGTGTCCACCAATATGGACGAATCCACCCGCCGTGGAATTACCGTCCCATTGGATGGCAGCATTGCTGGCTGGATCGTAAACAATCGCAGGCCGGTCCGAATCACCAATGCCCATGAAGACCCGCGTTTTTATTCCAACGTTGAAGCGGTGACCGGGTTAACCACCCAGTCTTTGCTTGGAATTCCATTGATCACAAAGAATAAAGTGGTTGGCGTGCTGGAAGCGTTAAACAAACACAAGGGGAAGTTTACCGATGCGGACGAATCGATGCTGTTGGTTTTAGGCGCCCAAGCGGCAGTTGCCATCGAGAATACCCGCCTCTTCCAACAATCGGATCTGATTTCTGAATTCGTGCATGAGCTTCGCACCCCGCTTTCTTCCCTGAGCACAGCCACTTATTTGTTGCTGCGCCCGGAGATGTCGCAGGAACAGCGCGAACAGATCATCAATAATATTCATAGCGAAACCATGCGCCTGAATGCGCTTGCATCCTCCTTCCTGGACCTGGCAAGACTCGAATCTGGCCGGGTGCAATTCCGTAAAGTTGCCTTCAGCCTTGCCGATCTTATGTATGAGTGCAAGGATGTCATGGCTTCCAAAGCGGTTGAGGATAACATCCAACTGCGGGTCGAGTCTCCAGATGGATTGCCCCTCCTAGAGGGTGATCGGGACAAGATCAAACAGGTGCTCTTGAATCTGTTGAGCAATGCGTTGAAATACAATCGTCCAAATGGAACTGTGATGCTGCGCGCCGAAGTCACAGAAAATGAGATCTGCATCCATGTGCAGGATACCGGCGTGGGCATTCCAGATGAAGCCCTGCCGCACTTGTTCCAAAAGTTCTACCGTGTGCGCGAGCATGAATCGCGGGCTTCCGGCACCGGGCTTGGGCTTTCGATCTGCAAACAGATCGTGCATGGGCACGGCGGACGGATCGAGATAAAAAGCAAACTCGGGGTTGGCACGGTTTTCATGGTCTATTTTCCACGCGCTACTAAGTCTGCACAACGCAAGGAAAGTGTTGTTTAGTTGTTTTGCAGAGGTCACCCATATTACCTATTCCCCTTGAATTGACTTTTTAGCTCTAAGATTGTACACTAAGCAAAATTATCCTTGTTATTATTTTGGAGGAAGAGATGTCGAAATTTCAATTCGTTATGAGGTCAGGACCTACACTAGGTGTGACCTTCCCGCTTGATGGCGACCAACTCCTGATCGGGCGTGATTCGTCCAATGCGGTTTCGATCAATGATGCTGAAGTATCGCGCAAACATTCGCGACTTTCCTTTCAAGGCGGCAAGTATGTGATCGAAGATCTGGGCTCCACCAATGGTACATTCGTAAATGGACAACGCCTCGCCGGTCCTGTCGTATTGAAGGCAGGCGATGTGGTTTCTTTGGGTGAGCAGATCGTTCTCATGTACGATGCGGTCAACATGGACCCCGGTGCCACGGTTGCGGTTTCCCGCAAGGCTGTGCAGGCTCCCCCGGCTCAGGCATCCGCACCGGTTTATTCACAACAACCGGCACCTTCCTATGCCCCCCCGTCGCAACCCGTTGCAGGTAAAAAGAACAACATGACCCCGATCTTCATTGGCGTGGGTGTTTTCCTTTTCATTTGTATGTGCTCAGGGTTCTTCTGGTGGGTCGACTCCACCTACCGCTGGTGTACCTTCTTCCCCTTCATTTTAGGCTGCTAAAAATTGTATACCCCAACCCCGCGAGAACCTCGCGGGGTTTTTGTTGTGCGCCCAGCATGGGCGTTGACTAGAG
>VGOX01000036.1 GCA_016875755.1 Chloroflexota bacterium | reverse complement strand
GTCCCGATTACCTCACTGCCATTCAGTCTGCTGCAGATGGTACATGGGAATCCCAGTTCATCTTCTCCGGCCCCGATTGGAGCGACATCAACAACCACGACACCTCTGCGATCGGCTTCGTGAAAGGCAATGCCTTAAGCGCTGATGCTGGAGCCGTGTTGGATGATTTTATCGCTGACCTCGCAGGCGGTCTGAACCTGTGGAGTGGCCCCATCAATCTGCAGGATGGAACCGCCTATCTTGCCGACGGTGAAGTTGCTACTGACCAGCAGGTTTGGTATTTGCCGCAACTGCTCGAAGGCATGCAGGGCTTGAGCGCCTCCGAGTAATCCGTTTTTGTACGTCCCAAAGGGGCACAGAGAAATCTGTGCCCCTTTCTCAAAATTGTGCGCATCATGGAGAATCAAAACGCCCATGAACGTTGAACTCAAAAACATCAACAAGCATTTCGGTGCTGTACATGCCAACAAAGGCATAAATTTAAATATTCCTACAGGTACGATTCAGGGAATATTGGGGGAGAATGGTGCCGGTAAAAGTACGCTGATGAAGATCCTTTCCGGCTTTATTCAGCCAGACCCCGGCAGTGAAATTATTCTGGACGGCAAGCCTGTTGTTATTCATTCTCCCGCTGATGCGATCAAATATGGCATCGGCATGTTACACCAGGATCCATTGGATTTCCCTCCAATGAAGCTTCTGGATAATTTTTTACTTGGACTATCAGGCGGGCTTTTCCCAAATCGCAAGGAAACGGCGCAGGATTTCAATCTGCTTGCCCGTGAATATGGCTTTTCCTTTGACCCCGAAAGTTATGTGGACTCGCTTACAGTGGGCGAACGCCAGCAATTGGAGATCATGCGTTTGCTATTCCTCGGCGCCCGTGTGTTTATTTTAGATGAACCAACCACTGGCATTAGTGCAGGCCAAAAGGAAAAGTTGTTTGCCACGCTTAAGAAATTTCCCGAACAGGCCATGACGGTCATTTTTGTTTCGCATAAACTGGAAGACGTGGAAAACCTGTGTGATCGGGTGGCGGTTTTACGCGGAGGCGGGCTGGTCGGCGAGACAAAACCGCCCTACGTGACTTCCAATCTGGTGGAGATGATGTTTGGCAAGGCGATCACGCTTGGCGCGCGTCAGCCTGCTGAGGCGGGTGAGGTTACCATCTCCATGAAAAACGTCTCACTTGAAGATGTCCGCATGAAGATCAAGAATGTAAGTTTGGATATCCACGCTGGTGAAGTGATTGGCTTGGCCGGCATGGAAGGGTCCGGACAAGATCTGTTCATCCGAGCTTGTGCAGGGCTGATGCGCACGGTTGGGGGAAGGATACACCTCCAAGGGCAGGACCTGACGGGGAAGTCGTACCATACCTTCAAACATGCAGGCGTGAACTTCCTTCCCGCCGCAAGACTTGAAGAAGGCTTGGTGCTCGGTCTCAGCCTCACCGACCATTTTGTTCTGGCGGAAGAACCGAAAGGTCTCTTCATCGACCGTGCCGCTGGGCAGAAACTAGCCGAAGACCGTATCCAATCCTTTAATATTCGCGGCAAACCAGATAGCACCGTCGAATCGCTTTCGGGCGGTAATCAACAGCGTGCCGAACTCGCGCTCTTGCAGACCCCGCTTTCACTTATCCTGCTTGAGCACCCCACTCGCGGCTTGGATATCGAATCCGTCATTTATATCTGGAGCAAACTCAAAGGCCGTTGCAAGACCGATGGCGCGGCAATCGTTTTTATATCGTCAGACCTTGAAGAAGTACTGCAATATAGTGACCGTGTTTTGGTCTTCTTTAATGGCATGGTTTCGGCGCCGCTGGATGCGGGGAAGACCACAGTCGAAGAACTTGGTCAATTGATTGGCGGCAAGGGCTGGGCAGACAAGGGAGAGGCGCATGATTAAGAATCGTCTTGGCAATCTTTCATATCAACTTGCAGCGCTCTTGCTTGCATTTGGCGTTGTATCACTGATCCTTCTTTCAGTGGATGCATCTCCATCAGAAGCGTACAAGAATATTTTCAAAGGCTCGTTCGGCGAAATGCGAAAATTCGCAGAGGTACTCGTCGCATTCGTGCCGCTTCTTTTGGTGACGGCAGGTCTGTTGGTAACCTTTTCCTCGGGGTTATGGAACATCGGCGTGGAGGGACAGGTGGTATTGGGTGCAATTGCCACCACATGGGTCTATCGCTTCTATCTGGATAGTGACCTGCCTCCCACCCTTATCATTATCCTCGCCATTATCGGCGGGATGTTAGGCGGCGCGATCTGGGCGGCGCTGGCGGGTATTCTCAAAGTGTTCGGCGGCGTGAACGAAATCTTCGGCGGGCTGGGGTTGAACTTCGTCGCCACTGCGCTGACCATCTACCTCATCTTCGGTCCATGGAAGCGCCCCGGGGTGGCCTCCATGAGCGGTACAGTTCCATTTCCAGATGAATTTTCTCTGCCGCTGTGGCAGAATTTGCGTATCAGCCCGTGGGCGTTGGTGATCGCGTTGATCGGAATAGTATTCGTGTATTTTCTTTTACAAGGGACCTATTTTGGCCTGCGCCTCAAGGCGGTTGGAAAGAATTTCCGCGCGGCTTATTTGCTCGGCATTCCCACCTGGCAATATTCCATGTACTCCTTCCTGATCTGCGGTGCGCTGGCTGGGGCAGCAGGAGCCATGCAGGTCGCGGCAGTCTATCACCGTCTTATTCCCTCCATCTCCAGCGGATATGGGTACTTGGGACTCATGGTTGCCATGCTCATCAACTATCAAGCGCTCTGGGCGGTGCCGCATTGAACATTGGCAGCATCCAACTTCCCATCATCATGAAATTAGACTCGTCACTCTCTGGCGTTTTGCAAGGCGTACTGGTTTTATTTGTACTGCTTGCGGCGGGCGTTCGGCAGAAATTTGGGAGGAAGGTGTAACATGTCTCAGGAAACCATTCTTATCGGCTTGGCGGGAGTTCTCGCCTCTGCCTCTCCCTTGATTTTTGCCGTAATCGGTGAAACGCTTTCTGAGCGGGCAGGTGTGATCAACCTTTCCATGAATGGCACTATCCTGCTTTCGGCCATGGGCGGTTTCGCTGTTGCCTACAATACGGAAAATATCGTCCTTGGCTTTTTGGCAGGGATGTTGATCGGTGCGTTGGTGGCGTTGATCGTGGCATTTGCCAGCATTACCTTGCAGCAATCGCAGGTTGCGGTTGGCTTCGTCCTTGCACTGACATGCCGTGACCTTGCTTATTTTCTTGGCAACGATTACATGGGTGTGCCCGGTCCGCGTTTGCAGGCGATGCCGATCCCCGTATTGGGAGATATTCCCGTTCTAGGTCCGCTCTTCTTTCGTCATGATGTGATCACCTATATCAGTTTTATCGCCATCTTTTTTGCATGGCTTTGGATCTTCCGCACCCGTCCCGGGTTGATGCTGCAAGGCATTGGTGAGAAACCAGCCGCAGCCTACATCCGAGGCGCGAACGTCAACCTAATGCGCTATGTGTACACCATTGTTGGCGGCGCTTTGATCGGTCTCGCAGGTCCCGCCTTCTCGCTTGCCATTCGCGCTGGGTGGATGGGCACCATCTCCGGTTTGGATGGCTTCGGCTGGATCGCGCTTTCTATTACCATTTTCGGCGGTTGGAACCCCGTGCGCGGCGCGTTTGGCGCGTATCTCTTTGCCTTTTTGCAGTGGCTGGGGCTGGTACTTCAACCAGTGCTTACACAGGTTCCGTCGCAGGTATTGCAAGTAGCGCCCTTCCCATTGATGATCCTCACGCTTTTGCTCGTCAATATCGGGAATGCCGAATGGGTAGAACGCACTCTCGCGGCTATGCCCGAATCTGCCCGCAAGATATTTGCGAAAATGCTGCGTGCCATGCGCACATCACCGCCCGCAGCATTGGGCGTGCCGTTCGAACGGGATTAACTAAAACATCCGAGTTCCTTGGAACTCGGATGTTTTCTTCAATTCGAGTAAAATTATGGGGCTATGAAAAATTTCACTGGCTATAAATGTTCGCTTTGTGGATCGGAATACCTGCAAGGTCAGGTCACGTATACCTGCCCAAAGGATGGCGGTAATTTGGACGTCGTTCTTGATTATGATTCCATCAGGAAAAAATTCCAGCCTGAAGATATCACCTCGCGGAGGGAATCTTCTCTTTGGAGATACCTGCCCCTTTTGCCTGTCTCTGAACCCGCAGGGGATTCCACTCCATTGCACGCCTCAGGCTGGACGCCGGTATTTGCCCTGCCAACCCTGGCAGTGAAACTGCGCCTGAAGCATCTTTGGCTCAAAGATGAGTCGCGGAATCCCACCGCTTCTTTCAAGGACAGAGCCAGCGCCATCGTTGTCAGTCGCGCCCGTGAATTGAAATCTGAAATTGTTGTCACAGCATCCACAGGCAATGCTGGCGCAGCATTGGCGGGCATGTCTGCTGCGGTGGGGCAAAAAGCCGTTATCTTCGCACCTAAATCTGCCCCGCAGGCGAAAGTTGCACAGTTGCTGATTTTTGGAGCGAAGGTCATTTTGGTGGACGGGACCTACGACGACGCCTTCGACTTGACCGTGAAAGCCGCAAATGAGTTCGGTTGGTATTGCCGTAATACAGGTTACAACCCGTTCACGCTTGAGGGTAAAAAGACAGCCGCCTTTGAAATTTGGGAATGGTGGATCGAAACCCATCGTGAGTGGCACAAAAAAGACAGCCAGTTGGATGCTCATGCTCCATTGACCATTTTTGTCTCTGTGGGAGATGGGAATATTATTTCAGGCATTCACAAGGGCTTCAAAGACCTTTTTAAACTCGGCTGGATCCCAAACCTGCCGCGTATCATCGGTGTGCAGGCAGAAGGTTCGGCGGCCATCGCGAAGGCCTTTCATGCAAATACCGAAAACATCACACCTGTCTCTGCCACAACCATTGCTGACAGCATCTCTGTCGATCTGCCGCGTGACGGGGTTCGTGCGGTGCGGGCTGCCAAGGAAACAGAAGGGACGTATGTCCTTGTTAGTGACGAGGAGATCATCAAAGCCATTGCAGAGTTGGGTAAGGTGGGCATCTTTGCCGAACCTGCCGGGGCGGCAGCGTATGCTGGAGTGGTCAAAGCAGCAGCTTCGGGCGTGGTCGGAAGCGATGACCCGATCCTGGTGATGAATACAGGCAGCGGTCTGAAGGATGTCCGCGCGGCAATGCAGGCTGTTCAGCCTGCTCCGATCATTGAGCCTACTCTTGATGCGGTGAGAAAATTATTATGAATCCAAAGACTCATCACTCTTGGAGTTTGCCTTTTCGATACACGGTCGCCCTGCTTCTTTTCATTGGGTTTATAACCCTGTTGATACTGGCGGGTGAAGCAGTAAAGATGTTTGTCATTGCTGCATTTTCTGCGTATCTTATTAGCCCTGCGGTTGGTTTTCTACTTGGTCAAACGAAAATTTCGCGCAAGGCAGCGGTGAATATTGTTTATTTCACTGCGTTGATCCTGCTGGTGGGCGTACCTGCCTCACTAACACCGATCTTCTTTGATGATATTCAGATCGTGGCGCAGGACCTGCTGGAGTTGTCGAATGAGTTTAGCGCGATACTGGCGGAACCCGTGGTGTTTGGCGGTATGGTGTTTCAATTTAACGAGCTTGCCGAAGGATTGGCACATATTGAAGATGTGGTACTAAAGCCGATCCCTGAGGAGGCGTTGGCGCTGCTTGAAACTACATCGGTCAATGTTCTATGGTTTTTGGTGATTCTTGTCACCGTTTATTTGTTGATGAGTCAGTGGCCTCACTTGTGCGAGGCATTGATGAAGCTCGCGCCTGCCGAGTATTACGATGAAATGAGAAAATTGTATGCGCGCCTGCGCGAAGTGTGGATGGCCTACCTGCGCAGGCAGATCGTGTTGATGGTGGTGGTGGGCATCGTGTTCACGATTGCTTGGGCGATACTCGGTATTCCTGGAGCGTTGGTGCTTGGCATGACGGCGGGACTATTTACGCTGATCCCTGATGTTGGCCCGTTTCTCGCGGCGGGCTTGGCGGTTGGTGTTGCCCTGCTCGAAGGTTCGAGTTCTCCAATATTTAATGGCGTGTCGAATATTTGGGTGGCAGGCATTGTCTTTGTTGTCTATCTTGTTTTGATCAATATGAAAAATTTTTTCCTGCGTCCATATATCATGGGGCGCAGCCTGCATATGAACGAGGCGTTGATCTTTGTTGTGATCATTACTGCTACGATACTCGAAGGTATCATGGGTGCTTTATTGGTCGTGCCCGTGCTGGCTTCGGTGATCGTGATCTTTGAGTATTTGCGCCGACGCATCTTGGACCTCGCGCCTTTTGCGGAGGAAGAGATGCGCCCCTTTTCTGCACCGCCTGAAAAAGTAAAATCTACTGGAAAAAAGAAAAAGAATTCATGAAAATTACCTACTCGATCATCGCACCCATCTATAACGAGTTTGACAATCTTCCCGAGTTGTATCGCCGCGTGAAGGAAGTGATGGATTCCTCGGGTGAACCTTGGGAGTTGATTCTTGTGGATGACGGCTCCACTGACGGTTCGACGGACGGAATTCGCGAATTGGCTCGACAGGATAAAACCGTGCGGCCTGTGATCTTTGCGCGTAATTTTGGGCATCAGGTTGCCATTACTGCAGGCTGGGATTACGCGCGCGGTGACGCTGTTGTCATTATCGATGCGGATCTACAGGACCCGCCTGAGGTCATTCTTGAACTTGCCAATAAGTGGAAGGAAGGCTACGAGGTTGTGTACGCCGTGCGCGGTGAACGGGAAGGCGAATCGTGGTTCAAGTTGTGGACAGCCTCTTTGTTCTACCGCATCATTTATCGCATTACCGATGTGAAGATCCCTGTGGATACAGGCGACTTCCGCTTGATGGATCGCAAGGTTGTGGATGTGCTCAAGCAGATGAAGGAACGTCACCGCTTCCCGCGCGGGATGTCAGCATGGGTGGGTTTCAGACAGATCGGCGTGACTTATAAACGCGCCGCCCGCGTAGCTGGTGTGACGAAGTATCCGTTTAAGAAAATGCTGAGACTGGCGATCAATGCCATTACTGGATTTTCCTATTTCCCATTACAGGTGGCAACCTATTTTGGGTTTATCTCGGCGGGCGTTGCCATTTTTGCCATTCCTGTTGTGGCAGCGCTGCGCCTGGCAGGTTCGCATTTCTTTGAGGGACAGACCACCACCTTGATCTCTGTGTTGTTCCTTGGCGGGGTGCAATTGATCTCGCTGGGCATTCTTGGTGAATATATCGGGCGTTTGTATGACGAAGCAAAAGGCAGGCCTTTGTATATCGTTCGGGAAGCGCCTGAGGATTAAGAAAAACGGGACATGGAATTCATGTCCCGTTTTTCTTTTATGAAAGCTTCACTTCAATGGTGGTGTACTTTGCCTTTCGCAACCAGCCGAACATGCCGAATACATTGAACATAATTCCGTATTTTTTCCGAAACAGGCGGACAGTTTTTTTGATTTCTTCTGTCTCATCGATTACTGTGGCGGTTGCTTTTACCCATTCGCTGACGGGTTCGCCTGAAGCTGTGGATGGGACGATGCGGACGTTTCCGTCCCTGCGGATGCGCTTTGCTTTGCCAGAATCAGCCTGGGTCCAGATGCGAAGCGTTTCTCCATCCTGTGCAAACCAGACGGGTGTTTTTACACTTTGTCCGTTCTTGCGGAAGGTTTCGAGATTTAGGTATTGCTGTTTTTTGAATAGTTCGAGTGTCATGGGAGGCCTTTGTAATTTTTGGATTTCCATTCTTCAAAACGCTGCCAGCCGACTTTTGAAAGCATGAGGGTCATGCCGAAGCCGATCAGTACATTGGTGATGAAGAAGAAGACAACTTCTTCAAGCGGGAGGATGTTGAAAAAAAGGATGCCTGTGGTCTGGTCTTTTGAAATGGACCAGGTGGTATCGGTCAGGGCGACGATATCGGCCATGGAGAGGTAAAAGCCTGGAATAAATATTGCAGTGAAAACAAGTTTGCGATAGTGCCAGAGAATATCTCCACCGAAAAGGATCTGCGGGAAGATGGGCGGCAATGCCCAAAACAGGATGATGGCGAGGTAGGTCCATTCTGCGCCGCCGAGGAAGAATAAATAGGTAAAGACCAGCCATGCGGCGAATAGGATGCCGAAGGCTGTTATTCTGCCGTTCTTTGATGGCTTGAAGGGTTGGTTTGGTTCTTGAAAGCGCCTTGCCAGAAACCACCACCATAACCCAGTGAGGAAGGTTTCGAGAATAAAGAAGGTATATTCTTCGATGGGAACATAGCCAAGCACAATGCCTGTGACAAGGTCTGGGTTGTAATACCATACGCCTGTGGCGACGAGGTAGTTGTCCCACGGAGTGGTGTATACCAGCGCGAGCAGGATATGGACACCGATAATGCGCCAGACAAAGTTTCCATTTTGGAAGCCGTTTGTGGGGCGATTGTTTTTGTTATCCCACCAGGTGATGACGAGGAAGATGATGATGGGGATAACGAGAAAGCGGAGGAGGAAGCCGAAGTAGGTCATGGTAGTTTGTTAGTCACTTAGTCTAATAGTTTTTTTTTGTTGCTTGCAAAAAATATTCTTTCACTGTTCACTGACAATAGCCCTTTTCTTCACCCGCATCATCACCCCGGGTCTAGGTTCTAACGTTGCACCCATGTGCGGGCGGATGCTATGATTTGTGTATTCGAAGGCGAAGTGTTGCAGCAGATTCGCCAGCACGAGCCGCGCTTCTGCCTGACCGAAGGCTGCCCCAATACACGCCCGCGGACCGCCCCCAAATGGGACATAGGCAAATGGCGGGGTTTTGCGCCCATGGGCGAAACGCTCGGGGCAGAAATCCTCGGCATTTTCCCAGATGGACTCATCGTGGTGGGTCAGGTAGATGAAGTAAAACAGTCGTTCGCCTGCGGGGACTGTGCCTTCGTCAAATTCCATTGCCTGCGCCATGCGGCGGTTGCCGATGTGAATGGGTGGGTACAGGCGCAGGCTTTCCTTGATGACTTGATCGAGCAGGGGCGATTTTTCAAGGCTATTAACTTCAGCTGCTACTTTTTTGTGAATGTCAGGATGCTGCCCAAGCAGGGCAAAGACCCACGCCAGCAGCGCCGTGGAAGTGTCGTGCCCTGCGATCATCATCGTCAACATTTGATCGCGGATGAGTTGGTCGGAAAGGCCTGCGTCCAAAAGATGTTGTAAAAGATCATGACGATTGACCGTGGACGATTGATGATGCTCGGCGGTCTGTTGTCTGCGGTCGGTGATGATCCCGAATAGATAATCATCCAACTCTTTCAGCGGTTTACGGAATCCGAAGCGCGGTATTTTTGGCCAGAGAATCCACGCGCCAGGGGAGATGTATTCGATGGCTTTTAGGATGGGATTCCAAATGTGCGGAATATCATCCCAGGCATCTTTGCTGAAGAGTGTGTCCATGATGATGAGCAGGGCGATCTTGCGGCTCTCCACCAGCATGTCCACGACATCGCCGTCCTGCCATTGGGAGGATACTCTCTCAGTGTGGGCAATGATCAGAGGGGTATATCGACTCAAGGTCGAGGGATGAAGCGCGGGTTCCATTAATTGGCGGTACTTGTCATGCTCCTCTCCATCCACGATCAAGACGCCGTGTTGCAGCAAGTCGGTAACGGGGTCGGTATTGCGCCAGAGAACTTTGTCGCGCTCGGTGACGAGGACCTTGCGATTGGCTTCAGGGCCATACACCACGTAGGGGTGAAAGAAGGGCAATGGAATTTGAAAAAATCTACCCACATATTTTGCAGTTGCCTTAAGCGGACCCAGCGGCGATTTTTCCTTTAGCCATGCGCGCAAGGCATCACGACCCGCTGCAGGAGGGAGAGACTTGTTCATCTATTTCAAGAAATCCGCAACGGCTTGCATAAACTCGGTGGGACATTCTTCATGCGGAACGTGTCCGCATTGCGAAATGACAACCAATTCGGCATTTTGAATTTCACCCGCGAGGCGCACAGATTGTTCGGTAGGCACAATACGGTCATCGTCACCTGTAATGACTAGCACGGGCAGGTTGAAATCTCCAACGCGTTCAGCCAATCCGCTTTCACGGCTCGAAAGGGTAAGATACCAAAGCGCTTTGTCCCAGTTATCCACTTTTAATGGCTTTTGATAGCCTTCAAAAACCTCTGGCGTAATCTTGCTGGGATCGTGCCAAGCGGTTTTGATGAACTCGGTACCCTGTTCTTGAAGTTGCCGTGCAAACAGCGGACCAAGATGACGCATCTGCGGCGTGCCTAACAATGGACGGATCCATGCAGGCGCGCCTCCACCCGCGTAGACGGCTGGGTCGACCAAAATGAGGCTGGTCACTCGCTCGGGGTATTTCAGCGCAGCCAACATCGAAACAGTGCCGCCTGCCGAGTTGCCCACGAGTGTGGCTTTTTCAATACTGAGCGCATCCATAAGGCCGATGACGAGTTCTACCTGCGCCTCCTGACTGTAAGGATTTTCCCCTTCCCATTCCAACGGACGCTCAGTAAGACCAAATGCGGGGCGGTCATAGGCAATGACCGTGCCAAACTCGGCAAGGGGTTCCATAACCTCACGCCACGAGAAAATGCTTGCGCCAAACCCATGCAAAAGAATGAAAACGGGTTCACCGTCTCCAGCTTTTTTATAGTGGACATTCACCCCATTTACCTCAACGAAGAGGCTATTTTCGTCTGTCAATGATTGAGCGGGTACTGTATTTTCCAGCGGCGGCACAGGGATGAGAAAAGGTCCTACCGATAGAATTACAAAAATGCTGAGCAGAATAATTCCGAAACCTCGGAGAAAGCGATTCTTCTTCATATATTTCTTTTACTCCATTTATTCTTCAATGACGTAACATCCCGCCTGCGTGGGATGGTCTTCGACAAGCGCGTTTGCCTGCACTGTGCGGATGAGCCACAGCACAAGCCAGTCACCGCCTGCACCTGAGGTGTGAATCAGGCTGAACCAGAACCAGTTTGGGTCGCCTGTGAAAAGGCTGTATGCGAACGGCAGAATGCCGACAACAATCCCAGGCATGATAGCGCCGATCCGATATGGATTGATCTTGATCGGTTCCTTCACATGGCAATAGGGCGTCAGGGTGCGTGTTTGGAAGCCGAACGAGATCAATGACCATGGCTTCCCTGCGGCAAGCGCCCAGGTAACACCATGTACCAGTTCATGGATGACAATCCCTGCAATAACAACCAAGAAAAAGAGGAAGTAATTCCACGTGATCGATTGATCGGCATTGGGGTGGAAGTACGCGAACAGAAAGAATTGAAAGATCACCACGGGCAGAGAAATGAATAACGTTCCAAGATTCGCGCGTTCCATTGATACTGAAAGATCTCGTTTGTTCATTTTGCCCGTTCCTTCGAAATGTTATATGCCTTCAACGTTCTTTCTTTGACAACCTCACGATCTACGATCGGCTCGGCTGGGTAGCCCGTGATCTGCAAATCGAAT
>VGOX01000035.1 GCA_016875755.1 Chloroflexota bacterium | reverse complement strand
GGCGGGTGCGCAGCGCGGACTCGCTGGACTCTTCTATCTGTATTCGAGAACGTGCCATCTTTTTCGGCGAAAGGTGTGGCGGGCAAAAATACATCCGCGAACGCGCCAGACTCATTGATGAAAATATCCTGCGCGACGAGAAACTCAAGATGCGTCATGTGCTTGCGCGTCTCGTTGAGATTCGGCTCAGACATCATCGGGTTTTCGCCCATGATGTACAACGCGCGGACGCCGCCTTCGTGCGCGTGGCTGAGAATTTCAGTGGTGGTGAGACCCAGTTTGAGACTCAAACCGCCTTCTTCGATGTTCCATGTCTTTTCCCATTTGGTGCGGTTGTCGGGGTTATCCACGCGCATATAGCCAGGATAATGGAAGGGCATGGAACCCATATCGCTCGCGCCTTGCACGTTGTTTTGTCCGCGCAAGGGATTCAGTCCTGTGCCGTCACGCCCGATGTGGCCAGTGAGAAACGCAAGGTGAATCAACGCCAACGCAGATGCCGTGCCGTGCGAAAGCTGTGAGATACCCATGCCCCAATAAATGGCGGCGTTCTTAGCAGTGGCGTACATGCGAGCGGCGGCGCGAATGTCTTCAGCAGGCACGCCCGAAAGTTCTTCTGCATATTCGGGGGTGAATTTCTCAAGTGATTCAAGATACTCGTCAAAGCCTTCGGTGCGGGATTTGACAAATTCCCAGTTGACCAAATTCTCTTTGACGATCACATGCGCCATTGCGGTGAAGACGGGCACATTCGTGCCAGGCTTGAGCGGCAGCCACATTTCCGCCATATCCACCAGGTCAATGCGGCGCGGGTCCACGACGATCATCTTTGCGCCGTATTTTTGCACGGCTTCCTTCATTTGCAAGGCAATGATGGGATGGTTCTCGGAAGTATTCGAGCCCGTCACAATGAACACGTCGTTCATAATGACTTGCGATGCAGTATTGCTCATGGCAGATGAACCAACGGCTTGCTGTAACGCCACGACTGAACCCGCATGACACAGACGTGTGCAGTGATCCACGTTATTGGTGCGGAACAAGGCGCGATACATTTTTTGCAAAAGATAGTTGTCTTCGTTCGTCGCTTTGGCACAGCAATAGACAGCCATCGCGTCCGAACCGTCACGCTTGTAAATGCGGACAAGGTTATCCGCCACAAAGTTCAGGGCAGTGTCCCAATCGGTTTCGACCCAATCCCAATCGTTGGAGATCTTGGAATCGGGAATCGGTTTCCCGTCCACGCTGATTGCAAAGACCTGTTCGCGACCTTCGGGTTTGGGTTTGCCTTCGAGCAAATAGCGGCGCACCAGCGGCTTGGTCACGCGTTTGGGATGATAGACAAAGTCGTAGCCGAAACGTCCCTTCACGCACAGGTTGCCCTGATTGACGGGCGAATCGAACGGGCTGGTGACTTTGTAGATAAAGTCATCCTTCACATGTAATTCCAACGTACAGCCCACCCCGCAGTAGGGGCAGGTGGTTTTGGTCACTCGGTCAGATTTGATCATCGCGGCTTCCTCTGTTTTTTACCAGTATTCATCACACTGATCTCAGCGGGTGTCTTGCCTTGTTCCAGTAAATATTCGCGCTTGGGTTTCAATGCGCCCGTCGGGCAGACGCCCACACATTGTCCGCATAGCACACACGATGTTTCAGGAATCGCCTTGTCGAAGAATGTGCCGATCTGCGTTTCATACCCACGCCCATCGAAGTTGATCGCGAAGGTGTATTGGGCATCGTCCGCACAGACTTGCACGCAGCGCCAACACAACAAGCACTTCGAGTAATCGCGGATGTACATTGGGTTGTCATCTTTCACATCCGACAAACGCTTCTCGGCATCGGGGAAGCGCCCATCGCTTGCGCCGTATTCTTTCATCATCGTTTGGATTTCCACCGCCTCGGATAAATCCATCGTAGCCGCCAGCATCTCTAAAATGGTCTTTCGCGCGCGGATGACCTTCTCGCTTCGCGTCTGGACTTTCATGTTGGTTGCTGCCTTGACGATACACGAAGGCTGGAGCACTCTCTGCCCCTCCACCTCCACGACGCAGATTCGACAGACAGCATTCGCCGTGGTCGCTTCGTGAAAGCAGATGGTGGGAATATCGATCCCATTCTCGCGGGCAACGTCCAGTAACGTCTGCCCGTCCTGCGCGGTAACTTCCTTGCCGTCCATGATAAATGTGATGGTCATGATTTCACCTCAAATAGCTCGGGCCATAATTTCATCGCGGACATTGTCGCACTAGCAGCCGTTTGACCCAAGCCACAAATACTCGCATCGGTCATCGTCCAACCGACATCTTGCAGGCGGATGAAATCATCTTTCTGGGCTTTTCCGTCCGCCACACGGTCGAGAATTTCTTTTTGGCGTTGGGTCCCCATTTGGCAGGGATAACACTTGCCGCAGGATTCATGTGCGAAGAAGCGTCCAAGCCGTTTCAATACATCGCGCATATCGCGGGTTCCGTCAAAGACCATCACAACGCCCGAGCCGAGAGGCAAGCCAGCGGCACGCAAGTCTTCAAAGGTCATTTTCACATCGAGATGGTCGGATGTGGCAAATGCTCCCGCCGCACCGCCGAACAGCACAGATTTGAGATTCTTCCCACCTGCAACGCCGCCCGCCATTTCGAGCACTTCGCGCAAGCTTACGCCGAATGGCACTTCGTACATCCCAGGCTTGGTCACATCGCCAGAAACGCAGAACAATTTCGGTCCAGGTGATTTTTCCGTGCCAATTTTTCGATATTCCGCAGAACCCATCGAGATGATGAGCGGCACATTGCACAACGTCTCGACATTGTTGATGACCGTCGGCTTGCCGAACACGCCATGGGTTGTTGGGAAGGGTGGCTTGATACGCGGAAAGCCGCGTTTCCCTTCGATTGATTCAAACAGTGCAGTCTCTTCCCCACAAATATAAGCGCCCGCGCCGACGCGGATTTCAATGTCAAAATCTTTCAAATACCCCGCTTCTCTCGCTTCACTCAACGCATTTTCCAAAACAGGCACGATGTACGGATATTCAGCGCGGGTATATAAATAACCTTTCGTTGCACCTATGGCATGCGCAGCAATACACATCCCTTCAATGGTGCTGTGCGGATCGTCCAACAATAAAATTCGGTCTTTGAACGTGCCAGGCTCTGATTCATCCGCATTGCAGATGACATACTTTTGATCGGCCTCGGCGTTCAACGCCCCTTCCCATTTGATGCCTGTTGGAAAGGCGGCGCCGCCGCGTCCTACCAAACCTGACGCCTTGATCTCTTCGACCACGGCTTTGGGCTGCATCGTGATGGCTTTTTGAAGTCCCTTATATTCGCCGTATTGTTTCAGAGAGGTTGTGCCGTTGCCGCAGTTTTTCGTCAGTTCACGAATTGGACCGTAGACCATCGAACGCGGTCGCGCTTCGCCATCACCAACGGTCCACTGTCCATCGTCCATCGTCCACACTGCGGGCGCGAGTTCGCACATCCCCAGACATGGACTCGGCTCGATGGTGAGAGACAGGTCACCCGTCGTGTGATGCGGTTCTATGTCATGTTGCTTGCATAGTTTGGTGAGCAGTCCATCCGCATCTTTCAGTGCGCAGGCTGGGTCGGTGCAAACCCGAATGACCTTACGCCCAAGCGGCTCGTTGTAAAACAGGGCATAGAATTCAATCACCCCATGCACATCCGCAAGCGGAACGCGCAGTTTTTTGGCAACTTCGGCAGCGACAGATTCAGGCAACCAGCCATAAATTTTTTGAGCCGCATGCAAGGCTGGCAACAGCCCCGAGCGGCCCAACGGAATGTATCTTTCGATTGCGGGTTTGAGTGGGGCAAGATCAATTTCAGACATGAAATCTCCAATACTGCAAGTATACCCTTAGGGGCATTCTATACCCAAGGGGCATTCTATACCCAAGGGGCATTCTATACCGATGACATTTTTCGTGATTTGTGGCACTTCCGAAATCAGGAGTGATTATATATAATATATAATTATGGCGTCAATAGCAGAGAAAGAACTTACCCACAAACCGCTGAAAGAAGAAATTTACGATGCACTTCATCGGCAGATCATCGCAGGAAAATACACGCCTGGTGATTGGCTGCGACAGGAGGATATTGCCAGCCAGATGGGTGTAAGCATGACCCCAGTGCGTGAGGCGTTGGATTTGCTGGTCGCCAAGGGAATTGCAGAACGAGTGCCGTATCGCGGTGTGCGTGTGCGGGAGATGTCTGCCAAGGATATAGTAGAAGCCTACGGGATGCGCCTGTTTCTCGAAGCGATGATCGGGAAAGAAACCGCACTGAATATCACACCCGAACAACTTGCCAAACTCGAATCCATCATGGAAGAGATGGACAGACATGTGGAATTGAGTGAAATGCCGCAGGAGCGGCAGTTAAGCCGTATGTTCCACGCTGCGATCGCAGAAGCATCTGGAAATAATCTGTTGATCCAATTATACGCGATCGTGTCCAATGCCTTTCCAGACTGGCTGCTGTATGAAGCCTTGTACCGTAGACCCGAACTGGTTTCTAGTAGTTTGGCACAAACCCATGACGAACACGCAGCGATTATGGAAGCATTCAAGAAACAAGACCCTGACCTTGCTGTAAAGGTTTCACTGGAGCATGTAATGGAATCAGGCAGGTGGTTGGAAATGTACCGTGATATTCCCGCAAAACTTTTGCGTGAAAAAGAAAAACAAGTTTCACACTTGATCAAGAAATCAAAATAATCAGGAGGCAGCATGTCGGACGAATTGGAGAAATTGTTCAAGGATATGGCACAAAGCATCATCGACGGGGATTCGGATATTTCGGTGGAACTTGCCCAAAAATCCATCGAAATGGGCGTTCCCCCATTGGATGCCATCACCAAGGGATTTGTGATCGGCGTCAACTACATTGGCGATCAGTTCGGGGCGGGAGAGGCGTTTTTGCCTGAGTTGGTGATGGCAGGCGAAGCGATGAAAGCCGCAGTTGCCACACTTGAGCCTGAATTGCTCAAACTCGGCGAAGCCCGCGAGATCATGGGACGTGTCGTGCTTGCCACCGTTGAAGGCGATATTCATGAAATTGGCAAGACACTGGTCGGCACGATGCTGAGCGCGTCGGGTTTTGAAGTGGTTGATCTCGGCGTTGACCAACCTGCCGACAAGATCATCGGCAAGGCACTGGAGATCAACGCAAACCTTATCGGCATGAGTGCCTTGCTCACCACCACGATGGTGCGTCAGCGCGAAGTCATCGAAGAATTGGATAAAGAAGGTTTGCGCCCGCGCATCAAAGTGATGGTTGGCGGCGCGCCGATCACCCGCGACTGGGCAACCAAGATCAAAGCAGACGGCACATCGGAAGACGCAGTCGGCGCAGTGGTGTTGGCAAAGCAATTGATGGGAAAGGAATAATAATGTCATTGCGAGCCGCGCTCTTGCCTTTCGCGGCGAAGCAATCTCACTAACAAACTTTGGGCTATCGCCCTCGCAATGACATGAGAATACTCAGAGAGAGAAGAGAGACATAGCCTTCGGAGGGCTCTATGTCTCATAAAAAAATCAAAACGATCAGCGATCCAAAGCTGAAATTGGAAGTGCTGACCGAGCAGGAAGTCAAGAAAATCCACGATGCGACCCTGCACATCATCGAAAATGTCGGTGTGCGCTTCCCATCCAAACGGGCATTGGAAATCTGGGAATCCGTCGGCGCGAATGTGGATCATGAAAAACGAATCGTGAGAGTCAAGCCTCACGTCATCGAAGAAGCGTTGAAGAAATGCCCGCCCGCCTACGCGCTCGCGGCGCGTGATCCGCAACAGGATCTGCCGCTGGACGGTAATCATGTCTGCCTTGGCACGGACGGTTGCGGTGTCGAAGTCATCGACATCCATACCAAGGAAAAGCGCACGTCATGTTTGCAGGACGTCCGCGATATTGCTCGCGTTGCCGACGCCACCGAGGAAGTCGCCTTCCATTGGGTTCCCGTCTCTGCGCAGGATGCGCCCGTCGAAGCCCGCGGTTTACACGAACTCAAAGCCGTGTGGGAAAACTCCACCAAGCACGTGCAGACCGAGTCCATTTACAACGTGGAAGAAGCCAAAGCCTCGATGGAAATGGCGATGCTGCTTGCAGGTGGCAAAGAGGAATTACGCAAACGCCCTGTCCTCTCATTGATGCAATGCACCGCGCCTCCTCTCGGACACGACGGTGGGTCGCTCGACGCAGCCTTGATCGCCGCTGAACACGGAGTGCCGACAGGCTTCATGACGATGGCATCCTGCATGACAACAGGTCCCGCCACGATGGCAGGCACACTCGCCGTCGGCAACGCGGAAGTGATCGCCGCAACCACCCTGCTCCAGATCGCCTACCCTGGCGCACCCGTCTTCTACGCCGCAGCACAAACTTCGTCCGATCCACGCACAGGCGTGTACACAGGCGGCGGACCAGAAGACTTTCTCTTCGGCGCGGCAACCAATGTCCTCGCAGATTTCTACAACATCCCGCTTTCGATGGGATCCTTCGCCACAGGCGCAAAGGAACCCAACTGGCAGGCAGGGCTTGAAGGCAGTCTCTCCACCTTCATGGCAAGTGTGGTCATGTCCGATATGCTTCTCGGGTGCGGATTTCTGCATGGCAGCCGCATCTGGTCTTACGCCGAGATGATGATGGACTGCGAGGTATTCTCGATCATCGAAAAGATGATGCACGGCATCGTCGTGGACGAAGAAACGCTCGCACTGGAAGCCATCGCAGCAGTTGGACCTGGCGGTCACTACCTTGCTCAGAAACACACCCGCAATCACATGCGCGAGTTGTTCATGCCGCAATTCCTCGACCGCCGCCCCTATTCCACATGGGAAGACAAAGGCGACGATGCGCGCGACTGGGCGCTCGAAAAAGCACGCAAGATACTGAAAAACCACCAACCTGACCCATTGGAAGAAAAAATCAGCAAGGAATTTGAAAGAATCATCAAGTCGGTAGAAAAGAAGTAACCTGTAGGGGCGGGGTGACCCCGCCCCTACGATCAATAAATCTCTTTCGGCAAAGAGAAACCAAATCCCAATTAGAGGTGTCTGATGAGACCAAAACTTACATTGCTCAGTGACGAGATCATTGCCCGCATTCTGGCAGAGGCGTATGAACTGCTCCTGAAACCAGGAATCAAAGTCCAGAATGAAGAGGCGCGTGAATTACTCAGGCGTGAAGGTGTGGTGATCGATCCCGAAACACACGTCGCGCAGATTCCCGCTTCGCTCGTCCAACGCGCATTGGAGACCGTGCCGCGTGAGTTCTACTTGTACGATTACGACGGCAATCCCACCGTCCACTACGGCGGCGACTCGGTCCACTTCGACCCTGGCTCATCGGGCATCACCATGCTCAACCCAGATACGTTGGAGCATGACACAACAGAGACAGAACACCTCATCCGCTTGCTCAAAGTAGCGGAGCAGATTCCGCAATACGACGCGCAGTCCACCGCAGTTATCTGCCACGACGTACCAAAGGATATTCAGGATTCATACCGCCTGTATCTCACGTTGTTGTATTCCAAGAAACCCATTGTCACGGGCGCGTTCACCAACAAAACCGTGCAAGAGATGATCGACATGCTCGCGCTCTTTGCGGGCAGCGCCGAAGCAGCTCGTGATAAACCGCGCGCTATTTTTGACGTGTGCCCCGCCCCGCCGCTCATTTGGAGCAACTTTGGCGCAGGTAACCTCATCGCGCTTGCGCGGGCAGGCATCCCTGCAGAGATCGTATCCGTGCCGCTTTCAGGCGCGGCAGCTCCAGTGACCATGCTGGGTACGGTCACGCAGCACACGGCAGAATGTTTTGCAGGCATCGTCATTCATCAACTCGCCAAGCCAGGTTCGCCAATCGTCTGGGGCGGCGCGGCAGCCATCTTTGACATGCGCAAAGGTGCCACACCCATGGGCGCAGTCGAAACCGCCATGCTCGATTGTTCATACGCCCAAGTTGCCAAAACCCTCGGCATGCCCACTCATACCTATCTCGGCGCAACCGACTCCAAACTCGTCGATGCACAGGCAGGGCTTGAAAGCGGCATCACCGCCATGGTCGGCGCATTGAGCGGTATCAATATGATCTCAGGTTCGGGCATGTTGGATTTCCTCGCCTGCCATAGCGCGGAAAAACTCGTCATCGATGCGGAAGGCATCGCGATGGCAAAACGCTTGATCGGCGGCGTCAAGCAACACACTGACACGCTCGCTACAGGTTTCTACGACGACAAGATCAATTTCAAAGGCGGCGATTTCCTCAAGCAAAAGATCACCATGCAGTTATTCCGCGAGGAGCAGCACCTTCCAGGCAGTGTCATCGACCGCGACTCGACGAGAGCCTGGAAAGCCGCTGGCAGTCTGGATGCCTTTGGCAGAGCCAAACTCCGCGTGCAGGAATTGCTCGCCTCGTACACCCGACCTGAACTTGATCCTGACCAGACAGCGCGACTCCACTCGTACATGCTCGGCTTAGCAAAAAAGACAGGTATCGAAGAATTACCCAGGCTGGAAGATTTCGAAGTTGCATAACAGACAATGGACAGCAGACGATGGTCAATGGTCTATCGTCCATCGTTAATCTGCCATGCCTTGGTAATTTCTAATTCATCATTTTGAATTCCTATTTCCAAGGAGGAACCATGCAACCCAAACTCTCCCTACTCGACGATGCCCTCATCGGACGCATCCTCGACGAAGCCTATCAACTGATGCTCAAGCCTGGCATCAAAGTGCAGAATGCTGAAGCAAGGAAATTGCTAACAGAAGCAGGCGCGGATGTGAACGAAGATACACATGTCGTCCGCATTCCAGAGCAGATCGTCCGCAAAGCGCTGGAAACCGTTCCACGCCAGTTTTATCTCTACGACTACGATGGCAACCCCACAGTCCAGTACGGAGGCGATGCAGTTCACTTCGACCCAGGGTCCTCAGGCATCTCCGTCCTTATCCCAGAGACGTTGGAACACAAGACTGCTGAAACCGAAGACTTGCTGCGCGTCATCAAGGTAACAGAAAGCCTGCCGCAATACGACGCGCAATCCACTGCCGTGGTCTGCCACGATGTACCGAAAGACATTCATGACCTGTATCGTTTGTATCTGGTCATGATGTATTCCAAAAAACCGATTGTCACGGGCGCGTTCACCAACCAAACCGTCCACGCGATGATCGACATGCTCGCCATCTTCGCGGGCGGACGCGACAACCTGCGCACCAAACCGCGCGCCATCTTCGATGCCTGCCCCTCACCACCGTTGATCTGGTCAAACTTTGGCGCGGGGCAATTGATCGAACTGGCAAGAGCAGGCATTCCTGCTGAGATCGTCTCGATGCCATTGGCGGGTGCGGCGGCTCCAGTGACCTTGCTCGGCGCAGTCACGCAACACGCGGCAGAATGTCTTTCGGGCATTACCATCCATCAACTCGCACATGCGGGTTCGCCCATCGTGTGGGGCGGCGCGCCAGCAATTTTCGAGATGCGCAAAGGCGGCACGCCCTACGGCGCAATCGAAACCGCCATGATCGACTCGTCCTACGCGCAGGTTGGCA
Organism: Chloroflexota bacterium; assembly: GCA_016875755.1. GTDB lineage: Bacteria > Chloroflexota > Anaerolineae > Anaerolineales > Villigracilaceae > Villigracilis. The sequence continues at coordinate 1,906 of VGOX01000035.1, read as the reverse complement.
AGTCGCTCGGTCTACCCACCCACACCTACCTCGGCGCCACCGACTCAAAAGTTCTCGATATGCAAGCGGGCATCGAAAGCCTCATGGGATTTCTTGTTGGCGCATTGAGCGGCATCAACATGATCTCAGGTGCAGGTATGATCGACTCGCTGCTGTGCCAAAGCCCCGAAAAACTCGTCATCGACGCGGAAGGCATCGCGATGGCAAAACGAATGTTGAAAGGCATGCTCGTCCAATCGGAAACGCTTGCCACCGAATTCTTCGAAGGCGTCAACTTCAAAGGCGGCGACTTCCTCAAACAAAAAGTGACCATGCAACTCTTCCAAAAGGAACAACACCTGCCCACCAAGATCATCGACCGCGACTCAATTCGCGGCTGGAAGGAAGCTGGCTCGCTGGATACCTTCGACCGCGCCCGCGCCCATGTGAAGGAAATCCTCGCCTCCTATACTCGACCTGTGCTTGATCCCAACCATGAAGCAGACCTCCACACTTATGTTTTGACTCTCGCCAAACAAGCAAGCATGGAAGAATTGCCAAGACTAGACGAACTCGAATTTGCTTAGAAAGTGACGAAAAATGAGTAAAAAGTACCGAGTAATAAGTTGCAAGATACAATCAGCCTACTACTCGTTACCCGCTGCTCATCCCTAAAAAATATATGCTGACTCTCCCCGAACTCCTCCGCCTTCCCAATGTAGACAACGGTTTACCGTTTGCTGTCTCACCTGATGAAAGTCAGATCGTCTTTTCGTGGAATAAATCGGGGAGTTGGGAGTTATATACCACATCATTGCGAGGAGCAGAGCGACGAAGCAATCCCCCTGCCAGCACAGAGATTGCTTCGGGCGAAGAACCTGCCCTCGCAATGACAGAACTGGAAGGCGCAAAGTTTTCTCCAAGATTCTCACCTGACGGCACAAAAATCGCCTTTGCATTGGATATTGACGGCAGTGAGTCGTATCATATCTGCGTGCATGACTTGAAAACGAACACTACCACTGATCTCACGCCGCATATTTTGTATGCCAACCAGCCAAATATGTCATGGTCGCCAGATGGCGGGGCGCTGGCGATACTTTCCGAAGCCAAAGGAATGTTCTCGCTGTATACCTTACCGCTCGATGGCAGCGGATTGCGCCTGACGCGCAACGTCTTCCATCCATGCTGGGACGCAGCTTGGTCACCCGATGGGAATTGGATCGCCATTGAGTCCGAATGGACGGCGAGCGACCGCAGCATTTTCGTCGTCCCTGTGGGGCGTGGGCATAAGAAAGGCGTCCGTCCGCGCACTGTGCAACTGACGCTGGACGGCAAGGTTCTGAATGCCCAACAGCCTGCATGGTCACCTGATTCCAAATCACTGGCCTTTTCGTGCGAAAATGGGGAATGGTTCAACATCGGCGTATTCGATGTGGAGACGCAGGTGATTTCATGGCTGACAGACTCCACGGGCGATGATACTCAACCCGCATGGTCGCGGAGCGGGGAAATTGTCGGCTGGGTACATGCTGAAGGGGCAAAGACCAGCTTCCAGTTTAAGGAAAGAGGCGGTGATGTTCATCAAGTCCAAGCTGGGGATGGAGTCCATGCCTTCCCGCAGTTTGTATCCGATGGCGTTGTCCTTGTCTATGAAGATGTCAATCATCCGCCTGATTTGTGGAAGATCGATTTGGAAAACGGCGAAGCGACGCAGCTCACGAAGTCGTTGGATGAAGAATTGAATTTTGTGCAGCCTGAAGAAATTTCGTATTCGGGCTTGGATGGTACGCAAGTGCCTGCGTTGTTGTATCGCGCGGGGAATGAAAACGCAGTGTTGGATATCCACGGTGGACCGAACTGGCATTTTTCATTCGGATGGAATCCGTTCATGAGTTACATGGCTTCGTGCGGCTTGACGGTACTC
>VGOX01000034.1 GCA_016875755.1 Chloroflexota bacterium | reverse complement strand
AGAAGAAAATCCAGCGCAAGAGGATCTGCGCCACTCTTGGTGAACCGCCGGATGCGGACCCGCATGTCCGGTGGTGTGAGAGGGAGCGGTTAGCCGCCGCTCCCTACTCGATTAAGCTTCCCGCTTTCCCAATTCAAACAAGTAGGGGAAATTTAACCTATCCGATATTTTCTGTAATAAGATCGGCGAAACTAGCGCGAACGTCGTACCAACGACAATATGGACCACCCAGTTTTCCACCCCAAAAAAACTCGAAAGTGCCATCCTAATACCAACTCCTGCCAGCATATGGACAAGGTAGATTTGCAGGGAATGTTCTCCAAGCGTTTGAAGGAACCGGGCGAAATCATGTCCTGCCAGATAGTGGGCTGCCAGGGAACAGGTAATAATTCCAAGAATGGATAGGGACAGAAAATAATACAGGTGGGGACTACTGACCAGTCGTACTGGGGGAATCAAATTGGTAAAAAGATAATACCCTGAGCCAATCAACGTGACGACGAGCAGGAGTATGCCCCAGAGCGGCACGGCGTATTTTTCAGCTTTCATGAATTGTTCCCTGAAAATGATACCGCCTATGAAGAAAATAAAATGGGCGCTAAACCCGAAAATACCAAACGCGCCAATTGGAAGCCAATTAAGGAACAAAACTATAGCGACAATAAATGCCGTTGCTTTGGAGTATGTACCCAGATGACAGAATATTGCGTAGACGATATGCATAAGCAACAGAGCATATAAAAACCAAAACTGTCCCCATGGTTGATAGATGACAGCGAACAGGTCGGAGATTGTTGCGCCCATTTGCGTTTGGCCCGAGAATATAACCTCCACGCTCACTTGCAGGATGGACCAAACCATGTAGGGATAAAAGATCCGCAGGAATTTATCTTTCAGATAGTCCTTTACACCGCGTTTATTCAGGCTGCTTTCTACAAAAAGCCCCGAAAGAAAGAAAAAGAGAGGCATATGAAAACTGTAAATGATGCTGTCTGATAATTTGAAAAAATATTCAGGGACTGGGACTCCCCCATGATAGGCACTGCTCAACAGGTGGGCATACACTACCAAAATGATCCCGATCCCTTTGCCATAATCAACCCAGTTTGCGCGAGTATTCATAGGTACTCCGTTTATTTCCGTTCTGTTCCGAATATTTTATTGACATTACATCTCTTTAGGGTATAATTTCGCCCGCACAAAATGTGGCTCCGTAGCTCAATTGGCAGAGCAGTTGACTCTTAATCAATTGGTTGTGGGTTCAAGTCCCTCCGGGGTCACCACCAAGAAACATCCTTAAACAAGGGTGTTTTTTGTTTTAATTTGCCAGAATTCCCAGAATCCACACGATCAACGGAGCGACCGCCAGCGCGGGCAGGAAATTCCCCACGCGGATCTTTTTAATCTCCAATAAATTGCTGATCGCCAGCCCGACGAGGATCACCCCGCCGGTGGCGGTCATTTCGTTCATCATCGGGTCGCTGATGATGGCGCTTAATCCGCCTGCCATGAGGCTGATGCCGCCCTGATACACGAGGATGATGATGGACGAGAACAGCACCCCGATTCCCAATGTAGAGGCAAATGCAATCGATGCAAACGCATCCAATGTGGATTTGACCGCCAGCAGGTTGTAATCGCCTGTCAGCCCATCTTGGATCGATCCCAGAATGGCAAGCGGACCGATGCAAAACAACAGCGAGGCGACCATGAATCCGCGCACAAAACGCGAGCCAGCGCCCATTTCTGTATCGGAGGAGAAACGGCTTTCGAGCGTTTCGCCAAGGGCTTGCAAGCCATCTTCCAACTTCCACCATTCGCCCAATAGCGTGCCGAGAATCATGGCACCTAGCACAATGAGTTGATTCTCGCTTTTTAGGAACATCCCCAGCCCCATACTCCCGGTGAATAGCCCCATACCCGCAATAACGGTGGACTTGAATCGCTCTGGAATACGCGAGCCGAAAAAGAGGCCAATGCCTCCGCCGACCAATATGGCGATTACGTTGATAATAGTGCCTGTCATAATTTCCTCAAAATTGGAGTTGAAATACCTGACCGCCGACTGCAGACCGTGGTCCGCAGTCGGCGGTCGATGGGGTTTTTGAATGAATAAGGTTAGGATTTCGCCAGCGAGGTCTTGCGCCCGGCGTGCTGGTTTTCGAGCAATTCCAACACGAAGCACAGAGACGATAGACGATTAAGGTAACGCTGCAAATGCGGATTGCTCACTTCCTCGCCATCGAACAGCGAAACCACGCGCCGCTCTGCGCGGCGGACAATGGCGCGCGCCATCGAAAGCGCGGCACCGCCGAGCGTATCGCCGGGCAGGATGAATTCCTTCGGCATTTCCACAATTGCGCTGATCGCGTCGGTTTGCTCCTCCAGCCATTTCACGCGCGATTCGTCGATGAAGTGAAAGCGTTCAGCGTTCTCTGGTGTGGCGGCAGCTTCCGCCATCAGCTTGTATAAATCTCGCTGGGCAGCAAGCAGGATCGGCGGAGTCTGAGGCGCGGTACATTGAGCGCGTGCCAACCCCAACGAGGCGGAGGCTTCATCCAATGCGCCCACCGCTTCCATACGAACATGATATTTGGGCACGCGCCCCTCGCCAAGCAGACCTGTCGTGCCGTCGTCACCTTTTGCAGTATAAAAAGTCATGGGGGGCATTATACCCACCTTGGGTATAATTTTGGGATGCTTGTACCCTACCATGAAGAAATGACCCGTGAGGCGCTTGCCCCGCACTTCAGCGCAGGCGCGCTGGATATCATCATTGCCGCCAATCTCAAACAGGATTCCCTGCGCGGACAGATCGGCCATGATGAATATCACTATGATAACAACGCCATCGAAAAAGGCGACCGTTACATCATCGAACAGCGCGGTTATGTGCTGGCAACCCTGCTCTCGCCCGGCATCCTCGGCGCGTGGATCGCATTCGGCAGATTGTTGCACACCGCGCAGGATTTCTACGCTCACACCAATTATGTGACTATGTGGCTGGATGAATTCAACGGCGCGCCTCCTCCTCCGCCCGAGATTGATCCGCTTCGAAAGGACCTGATCAAAAGCCCGGGCCTTCACTCTGGCAATATCTACCTGCCCATGGACGCGTTGTATTTTGTCCGTCCCCTGCGCCCGTTGGCGTTGAAACTGCTCCCCCAAAATTCACATGGACGCATGAATCTCGACTCTCCCGAGCAGGGACCAAAATTCGAATACGCCCGAGCCGCCGCCCTGAAACGCACACAGTACGAGTTTGACCTGTTGAGAAAAATACTTGCCCCAGAGATGTTTGCACGGTTCACAGATAAATAATTCAAAAAAGGTATAATGAAAAACATGAGTACAAAAGAAAAACTTAACGAATCAATGAAAGAAGCCATGAAGAGCGGAGATGAGATCCGCAAACGCACAGTGCGCATGGTGCTTGCCGCAGTGAAACAGGTGGAAGTGGACAAACGCGCTGAACTCGACGACATGGCCATCAATGGCTTGATCCAGAAGGAAGTCAAGACTCGCCGCGAGGCGCTGGAGGAAGCAAAGAAAGCCAACCGTGAAGACCTTGCTGCCGCCAACGAAGCCGAGATCAAAGTGCTGGAGGAATTCCTGCCCAAAGCCATGCCTGCTGAAGAACTGCGCGCATTGGTGCAAGCCGCCATCACAGAGACTGGCGCTGCCGCCCCGAGCGACATGGGCAAGGTGATGAAAGTGGTCATGCCCAAGGTGGCAGGACGCGCCCCCAACGACATGATCAGCGCCGCTGTGAAGGAACTTCTCACGAAGTAATTTTGCCGCAAAGAGACAGGCGATTTGGTTCGTACCTGTCTCTTTGCGGTTTATTTTTATGTCATCGAAAGCCCCAGCCACCCCCCGCCTCCGTATTTTGCAATTTATCCTGATCGTTGTGGTCGGTCTGGTTTCATTTACCTTGCTTGCCATGCCGATCGGCTTGCAGCCCACCGTCCAAAATGTGGATGTGGGATCTGTGGCACAGACCACCTACCAATCTCCACGGGATATTGAATATGTCAGCGAGATCCGTACAGAAGAGGCGCGGAAGGCGGCGGAGACCGCAGTGCTGCCCGTCTATAGCTCGCCAGACCCTGCCATTGCCCGCCAACAGATCGAACGCCTTCGAACCACCCTGCAAAATATCACCGCCGTTCGCGAAGATGAACTTCTCACCAATACCGATAGGCGCTCGAATATCGTTGCTCTCAGTGATATCCGCCTGAAGATCGAAACCATTGATTACCTGCTTAGCATCACCGATGTGCGTTGGGATGCGGTGCAAACCGAATCGTTGCGGGTACTCGAAGCCACCCTGCGCCGCGCCATTTACGAAGACCGTTTGGATGTGGCACAGGCCGGTGTTTCCAATTCGGTCAGCCTGGCCTTTAGTGAACAGCAAGCCGCGCTCGTCACAGAGCTGGTCACTGCTTTTGTTATCCCCAACAGTTTCTTCAGCCAGGAATTGACCGATGCCGCCCGTCTCGCTGCAAGAGAGGCGGTCAAGCCGATTGTCAAAACCTATAAAACAGGGGAGACGATCATATCGGCAGGTGAGCTCATTACCCCCGCAGATATGGAAGCCTTTCAACAGCTTGGCATTATCCGCCCCAGCCAAAACTGGCAGGATATGCTCGGCGCTGCGGCGACCATCGTGGTTTCTGCGGTCCTTGTTCCGCTCTATTTCCTGCGCCGCAAACGAACGGCAGTTGTCAATGACCCGCGCACATTGATCGTCATTGCATTTATTTTTGTCATCTTTCTCCTCGGTGCACGCCTGTTCGCTGACCGCACTCTCGCCCCGTATGGATATCCCCTCCAGGCGGCAGGACTTTTGCTCGCCACGCTCTTCGGCTTGGAAGTGGGGCTGGTATTCGTCATTCCGCTTTCCATCATTGCTGCGTATGGCTTACCCAATTCGCTTGACCTGACCCCGTTCTACCTGCTTACATCCCTGATCGGCTTGCTTGCCCTCGGACCCGCCCGCCGCATTTGGGGATTCGTCCGTGCTGGCATTGCCATATCCCTGACAGGGCTGGCCATGCTGATGGCTTATCGTCTGCCGTTCTATCAGCCAGATTGGCTGGGTGTTGTGCAATTCGTTGGCACAGTTGCGTTTGCAGGCTTTGCCTCTGCCAGTGTTACGATTTTGCTTCAATATCTTTTTGCCCAACTTCTGGGGCTGACGACCGCCCTGCAATTGCTCGATCTCTCCCGCCCCGACTTCCCCCTCCTTCAATTCCTGCTGCGCACTGCGCCTGGAACCTATCAGCATAGTCTGCAGGTTGCCAACCTCGCCGAGCAAGCTGCCGAAAAGATCGGCGCAGACCCGTTGCTCACCCGCGTTGGCGCGCTCTTCCACGATATTGGCAAGGCGCTCAACCCCAACTTCTTCATCGAGAATCAAATACCGGGCAGCCTCAACACTCATCAAGATGCCGACCCCGAGGAGGTTTCTGCCACCATCGTCCGCCATGTGACGGATGGGGTGCAGCTTGCCAAGAAACACCGTCTGCCGCGCCGCCTGCATGATTTCATTCTCGAGCATCATGGCACGCTCATCACCCATTACCAATACAATCAAGCCATGGAAGCCGCACGCGGTGACCTGACAAAAGTGGATATCGAAAAATTCCGTTACCCCGGTCCGCGCCCCAATTCGCGCGAGTCGGCGTTGCTTATGCTGGCAGATGCCACTGAAGCCCGCGTCCGTGCCGAGCGCCCCGCCAATGATGACGATATTCGCAAATTGGTCAACAGTGTCATTGAAACGGTGCAGCGCTTCAACCAACTCGATGACACCCTGCTCACCCTGCGCGACCTGCACCTCATCACCGAGTCCTTCGTCACCACCCTGCGCGGCACCTATCATCCGCGCATTCAATATCCCAAAGCCAGTGTCCCCGATCAGGATGCCACCATGCTGGCACAAAGAAAAAAATAAAATGATTCATATTGATAACCAACAGGATTTCCCCGAAACCGCCCTGCTCGAACGAGCCGCCCGCCTCACGCTTGAGATTTCAAATCCGCTTCATGCGGACGCAGACCTGACCATCGTGCTGACAGATGACCGCCAGCTGCATGAGTTGAATCTGGACTATCTCGGCGTGGATGCCCCCACGGATGTGCTCTCCTTCCCCGCCTCTGAATCGGACCCTGAAACTGGTTCGACCTATCTGGGAGATATTCTCATCTCCATCCCGAGGACAATGCAGCAGGCGGAAGCAGCAGGCCACCCCGTAGAAGCGGAGGCGCAGTTGCTCGTCGTCCACGGGGTTTTGCATTTGCTTGGCCACGATCACGCGGACGAAAGTGAAAAATCCGTCATGTGGGCCGAGCAGGCGAAAGTGCTGGAGCAACTCGGTCTGGGTCATATCAAGATTCAGGAATAACCGTGGCGGATTTTTTCTTCTCGCGGATTCAATCCTTCCGCCATGCCTTTCGCGGATGGTTCTATGTCTTGCGTACCCAACGCAATGCGTGGATACACAGCGCGATCGCTACGGCGGTTTTTATTGTGGGGTTGTGGCTGAGACTTTCGCTGATTGAGTGGGCGATCATTATTTTGACGGCTGCTTTTGTGTTCACTGCGGAGTTCATCAACACGGCCATCGAAGTGGTGGTGGACCTCGCCAGCCCGGACGAACACCCGCTTGCGAAGATCGGCAAGGATGTGGGCGCTGCTGCTGTGTTGGTCGCCGCCCTCGCCGCGATTCTGGTGGGAGTGCTCATTCTCGGTCCGCCGCTTTGGCTGAAACTCACCACCCTGCTCACTGGAAACTGACCACTGATTACTGATCACTGAAAACTGGAGATTCCCATGTCCTTATCCTTCAAATTCGGAACTGTCGGTTCACCCACGGGAACGCCCAAAAAGCCCGGCGGCTCGGTTGGCGCAATTGAATTCAGCAGATCCATCGGCTTGGAAGCTCTGGAACTTGGCTGGGTGCAATCGGTGCGTGTGACCGAAGCGACGTGTGCGGTGATCAAATCCACCAGTGAGGCGCACGCGGTTTCGCTCAGCGTGCATGCGCCGTATTTTATTAATTTGAACGCCACGGATGAAGAATGGACCAAATCCCGCAAGCGTTTGATGGACGCGGCGCATTATGGCTATCTCGCTGGCGCAACCGACATCATTTTTCACCCCGGTTCCTATTTCGGCAATGACCCCGCGGACGTGTTACAGGTTGCCCTGCCGCGTTTGGAAGGCTGTGTGAAGGAACTGCAAAAGAACGGTGACATGGTCACCTTGCGCCCGGAGACGATGGGAAAATCTGCCATGCTCGGCTCGTTTGAAGATGCCCTCGCCATGAGCAAAGCCATGGACATGGTGCAGCCCTGTCTTGATTTTGCCCACCTGCACGCCCGTCCCGGTGATGGTACGATGAATACCTATGATGAGTGGTCACGCTTGTTGGAAAAATACGGCAAGACCCTCGGCGCGAAAGCCTTGAAAAAATTGCACATCCATCTTTCGGGGATCGAGTATGGTCCCAAAGGTGAAAAGAATCACCTGCCCTTCGCCGAAGCGGACTTGGATCTGAAAGCCCTCCTCAAAGCCCTGCACGCATTCGGCTGCGGCGGACGCATCCTGTGCGAAAGTCCCATAATGGAAGAGGATGCTCTGCACATGAAGAAGATGTGGATGAAGGTCAGCGGGGAGAAGGAAAAATAAGGCGCGTTTTTATTCGCCTTATCTTAACCACCAAAAAGAAAATGGATATATTTACACTCTGGCAACCAGCCCAAAATCAGAGGGGAGAAGCGAGAACATATACGCATCGTAGATTTTTTCGCGCACGGTCATGCGGTTCAGCAAGATTCCCTCGTAATGTGCGCCGACCTTTTCCGCCACCCGTTTGCTGGCATCGTTCCCAACCGCGATCACGATCTCCGCGCGGATGACATCCGCTTTTTCAAAGGCGAAACGCGCGGCAAGTTTTGTGGCACGCCCTGCAATTCCTGCACCATGACGGGATGTCCGCACCCAATAGCCGAGGTTGCAAAATTTATAGATCGGATGAATATGACTCACGCCGCATCCGCCCACCAGTTGATTCGTGTGCGCGTCTGCGATTGCAAAGGCATACAGCGCACCGCGTGACCATTCCGCGCGCGTGATGGCGATGAAATCCCGCGCTGTGTCACGGGTGTATTTTTCAGTCGCCCAAGACATCCACGGGCTGAGCTGCGCCAGCGATTCATGGACTGCGGCGTACAACTCGTTCTCCTCCCCAAATTCAAAGGGACGGATGTCCACTATGCCGTCTGTCAGTTTTGTGAATGGGAACATGGTGATCTCACTTGTTGATTAAACAAAAGGGAGTGTCTAACATCGAAATCAAGACTTCATGTCTTTGCGAGGAGGGCGGAGCCCGACGAAGCAATCTTCTCGTAAATTTGGGGGATTGCTTCGCCCTAGCGGGCTCGCACGCGTGCCTGCGCACGGTACAGGCAATGACATAGAATATCTTGGATATTGGACACTCCCAAACAAAAAGCGGAGACACAATCTCACCGAAGTGCGTTTGTGTCTCCGCTTTTGATACCTCTTGAAAACTAGGAAATATATTCCTTCAAACTGTGTTCCACCGCATAGGCGGCGGCTTCGGCGCGGTTGTTCACATTCAACTTGGAAAGAATGCTCGAAACGTAATTGCGCACCGTCCCTTCGCCGAGGAACAGGGTCTTCGCGATCTCGCGGTTGGTCTTGCCTTCCGAGACGAGCAAAAGCACGTGCTTCTCCTGCTGGCTCAAATGTGCGAAAGCCGAAGCCTCTTCCTCTTTCACAGCGCGGCGCACTTCCTGAAAGACGCGCTGGGTCACGGCGGGGTCGAGCAGCGCTTCACCGCGTCCGACCGATTCGAGCGCCTTGATCAAGTCATCGCTGCCGATCTGCTTGAGGATGTATCCCGATGCGCCCGCGCGAATGGCGGAGAACAGCATCTCGTCCTCGGCATAGGAGGTGAGCATGATGACCTTCGTGTTGGGATACTGATTCACGATCTGTTCGCAGGCTTCGATGCCCGACGTGCCGGGCAGGCGAATATCCATCACGACAACATCAGGCTTCAGGTTGGCGGTCTGTTCCAACGCTTCACGCGCCGACCCTGCCTCGCCCACCACATCAAATTGCGGGTGGCGTTCCAGCAGAGATTTCAAACCAAGCCGCACCACCTCATGATCGTCTACAAGGATAATTCTTTGCTTTTTCATGCGCTTATTTTACCCTAGGAATACGCAAAAAACGGGCAAAATTCACTGATTTTCGCCGTTTTTCAAGGTCTTCAAATGCTCTTTAAAGTGCGCCAAACTGCGCTCTACCCATAGTTGCGAGGTCAATTCCCCGCCCAACGCCTCATGCCTGCTCAGGCGCGACCAACTTTCTGGTGGCATTTCGCTCAAAATCTCACAAACTTCCTTCACACCCGCCAAAAACTCAGCCAGCATCTTGTCCAATGGCTCGTCCTTGTCATAATGTTCAGCCATCCAAGCATCGGCATCGAAACTGGTAAATTCGGGGTTCTCCTCCCGCAAGGTTCGGCGGATGCGCTGCCCATAAATGAACTTCTCCACATCCCGCGTGTGCGCCGCGATCTGGTGTACCGTCCAATCGCCTTCCACCTTCTCGAACGGGCTTTCGAACGATTTGCACGCCTCGCAAAATTCCTCTGCCGCCTCGCCCAAACGCGCGATCAATTTTTCACGATATTCAAGTAATTCCTTCATGCTTCCTCCAAAAGTTGGATTACATCTTCAAACGTCTCTGCCGCAAAAACACGCACGCCAAAAGGACCTAACTCCGCATCTGCCTGATGGGATAATTCCACCAGCCCCGCCTTGCTCGCCAAATACGCCCCCGCCTCTTTCGCGGACCTGTCACCTGTCCCTGCTCCCAAACAGACGATCACGCCGCTGCCTTTCGCCTTCATCACCCGCCCCGCCGATTGGATCATCAGGAATGCGCCCGTCAGGTTTACATCCAGTGTGCGGTGCCAGTCCCATTCATCCATGCTCAGCAGGGGGGTATGTGGTTCCACCGCCGCATGGTTGATGAGAATATCGATCACACCAAAATCATCTTCCACATCTTTCACCACCGATTGCGCGCCGACCTTCTTGGCAATATCCTCCACATAGGCTTTGGCTTTGCCTCCGTTTTTGACGATGCCCGCCGCAACTTCTTCCACATTCATCGGCGAAATATCGTTCAACGCTACAATTGCACCGTGTGAAGCCAGCGCTTCCGCCAACATCCGCCCAATGCCCTTGCCCGCCCCTGTGATCAAAACAACCTTATTGTTTAATCCGCTCATTTCATTCCCTTCAATTTTCGATCTTCACCTGACACCTCAATAACATACCGGTATCGTGTCCGGATTCTCATTTGCATTCAACGGCAGCCCAAAATACGGCGAGGGGTCGTAGGTATTTTCGATATCCAGTTCGTTTTTATAATTGCCAAACCCATCATCCTCCACCACCGAAATATGCAGATGCAAGCCTGTGGGGTTGAGCGGGTCACCGGAGTAATTACCCTGATACCCAAGGAAGGTGCCTTCCTCCACATAGACCTCTTCTATACCGGGCGGGAATTCAGGCGAGACGAACGAAAGTCCGTTTCGGTCTGCCATGTGAGTATAGTACACCCAGATCTGCCGCGTTGGGCGCAGCGGGTCTTTTGGTACACGGATGATGACTGTGGAGATCCAATCCGTTTCGCGGGTGAGGTACCCGGAGTAGGCGGCGATGATGGGCGTTACGCCAACCTCCGTCCCTGCGAAAATGTCCACCCCGGCGTGGCGGTGACCAGGGCGGAATGAATCGTCCCAGATGAATCCGATCAAGCCATTGGTGGGGAAGAGGAACGGGGCGCCGTTGCAACGCATCCCAGCCGTCATCATCAACTCGGGGCGCGAGGCTGGGTCACGGAACCAGTCGAAGACTTGTGCCGTGCGGGCAGAAGAACGTCCGAATGTAAAGTATAAATAAATTCCCGCGGCAGCGATCGCCACAGGAATGGCCAGGAGAAATATTTTTTTCGACATTGCAGGGATTATAAATGGTTTGTAGGTGGGATGAATTAGACCTTGTATTAAGCATCAAAATTTGCAATAATAAATGCGGCGTATGTAGATAAATTCACAAGCTGAAAAGGCGAACCCACCGCGAGATGGGGGCGCAAAGTTATGGGTCTGTACAGGCACAGACCGCCAGACTGCTGAGGTTTCGGACCTTTTGCAGTCTTTTTTTGTTATTCCCCCTCTTTATTAATGTTTTTGTCGTCGATATTTTTCATAAAGGAGGTGATGTGCTGAAGGATTTTGGTAGAAAAATAATATATTTTTTCTAGCGACCTGACAGTTTAACAAAAGAATATTGATCGGCAAAAGAAATCGGGTAAAGTTGTTTTACGACAAACGATTTCACCTGGAGGTTCTGATGCCGATCAACGAGACCTATCGTACTTGGA
>VGOX01000033.1 GCA_016875755.1 Chloroflexota bacterium | reverse complement strand
TTTCGGCGCGCTGGCTACGCTCCCGGCTGGTTTTCAGCCCAAGTTTTGGCTATTAATGAACGGCTTCTTGCAGAGGACTCAAATGTAGTATTACTTTGCTGCTTCCGCCATTTGAAACACCATCGGGCTGAAATAGGGGATCAGCCAGATCAACCACACAAAAATGCTGAACTTGTGAAAGCTGACTATCATCTTCTCATCCTTCTTCAAAAGGACAACGGTTGCCCAGATCGCGTGGACAAACATTAGGGCGATGGCAAGCACACCTGAAACGCCATGAATATCGTAACTCATGCCGCCTACATATTCGAACATCAAGCCTGTCCCCCAGGTGTCACAGACAAGCCCAAGCCAAAAGAAAACGGTGTGCCAAACTTTGAGCCTGCCTTGCAGCCGCTCGCTCCAAACCCCAATGGAGTAAAAAAGCAGGGCTAAATTGATAATGATGATCGCAGCGGGATCCATTGATGATTGCCTCCAGACGTAGTTTTATGCCTGAAGAAATTATAAGCATCCTCCAGAAAAGCAGACTGTGTCAAACGTCACTGAAAGTTGGTTCAATCGCGGTACGACTCCATTCCTCAGCCTTTTACGGGAGTAGTCCTGTTAGGTTTGTTTGAGTAAAAAAGTGACAGTCACGTGCGAGGTGACTGTCACTTGGGGTACAAATTATCCATGAGGAAGGCGGTCTAAAACCCTTCCGCCACATACTCGCCCCATATACCGCGTAAGGTATTGCAAATTTCTCCAAGCGTGATGTCATTCTCCACGCATTCGATGAAGAGCGGCATTAGGTTCTGAGTACCGAGCGCCGCGTCCCTGACCTGCCCAAGCAACGCATCAACCCGTTTCCCGTCCCTTGTTTCTCTTAACTTCTTCAAGCGTTCCCTTTGTCCCAACTCGATGGATGTGTCCACCTTTAGGCGTTCCAACGTGAGAACTTCGTCAACAGCAAATTGATTGACTCCGACAATGACCTGTTCCTTCTTTTCGATGGCTTGCTGGGCGGCATAGGCGGCGTTTTGAATTTCGTTTTGCATGAAACCGCGTTCGATGGAGGGCATGGCGCCGCCCATTTCGTCGATCTTGGCGATGTAATCTTGCGCGCCTTTTTCGATCTCGTCGGTCAGATATTCGATCAGGTACGAACCTGCCAGCGGATCGATCGAGTCCGCGACGCCTGATTCGTATGCGATGATCTGCTGCGTCCGCAATGCCACGCGGACTGATTTTTCGGTGGGCAGCCACAAGGCTTCGTCCATGCTATTCGTGTGCAGGGATTGCGTCCCACCGAGCACGGCGGAGAGCGCTTGCATGGTCACACGCACGACGTTGTTTTCGGGCTGTTGCGCTGTGAGCGTGGAGCCAGCCGTCTGTGTGTGGAAGCGCAATTGCCATGAAGATGGCTTCTGCGCTTTGAATCGTTCGCGCATGATCCTTGCCCATAACCGTCTCGCCGCGCGGAACTTCGCCACTTCTTCCAAAAAGGTGTTGTGCGCGTTGAAGAAGAACGAAAGCTGACCCGCGAAGTCGTCCACGTTCAAACCCGCTTTAAGCGCCGCTTCCACGTAGGCGATGCCGTTCGCGAGCGTGAACGCCACTTCCTGCACGGCGGTGGAGCCAGCCTCGCGGATGTGATAGCCCGAAATGGAGATCGTGTTCCAGAACGGCACTTCCTTTGAACAGAACGAGAAGATGTCGGTGATGAGTCGCATGGATGGGGCAGGGGGGAAGATGTACGTCCCACGCGCCACATATTCTTTGAGAATGTCGTTTTGGATCGTGCCGCGCAGTTGTTTCATGTCCGCGCCCTGGCGTTTGGCAACGGCGATATACATGGCGAGCAGCACACCCGCAGGCGCGTTGATGGTCATGGACGTGGAGACTTTGTCGAGCGGAATTTGATCGAACAATTGCTCCATGTCTTTGATGGAGGAGATCGACACGCCGACCTTGCCGACTTCCCCTTGGGCAATCGGATCGTCCGCGTCATACCCGATTTGAGTTGGGAGGTCGAATGCGACCGATAGCCCGGTCTGACCTTGTGCGAGCAAATAACGATAACGCTTGTTGGATTCTTCCGCTGTGGAAAAGCCCGCATACTGGCGCATCGTCCAGAAGCGCGAGCGGTACATGGTCGGCTGGACGCCACGGGTGTAGGGGTATTCTCCGGGGAAGCCTACTGTCTCCCCGTAGGGCGTATCAGGCTCGGGCGGAAGAGCGAGGCGCGGTACTTCGATCCCTGAACTGGTTTCGAAGCGTTCCCTGCGTTCCTTGAATTTTTCCAATGATTTTTTGAGGGTGGTTTCTTTCCATTTGTTGTATTGGTCGTGGAGGGTCATGTTAAGTTTCCTTTTTATGGTAGCCAATACCTCGATTATATAGGTTTGAGCGCATTTCAGGAACTGGATGAACACAATCAGGGCGGCGGATGAATGTCACCTGCGATTTTTGTCGATTTGTGCCCCACCTTTTCCAAACGCAGGAATTGGATAAAAACAGGAAGATTATCAGACAAAAGTCACATGCCTTAATCGGATGAAAATGCTACACTTTTTGTGATAACGATCAGGAGTATCGCAAAATATGAGCAATAAAATCTTTTTGTATATCGGTGCGGGGATATTGTTGTTGATCGGACTCTGCCTGTTTGGCTATGGGATTTTGAACGTCATTGGCTCGACCTCATCTCAAGGTGACGCTTCGTGGCTTGGATTTGGGATTGGTTTTGCCATTGTGGGTGGACTCTTCCTCGGTGGGGGAATCCTGCTGGTCGTGAAGGGACAGGCTCAAGGTCAGGCTGGCGGCGGGGATGTCACTTATAAGATCGACCTGCCCGGTCAGACAAAAGTCGAACAGATCAAATGCCGCAATTGCGGGGGCAGTCTCAAAGCGGACAACGTCAAAATGATCGCAGGCGCACCGACGGTGGAATGTCCATTCTGCGGCACGGTCTATCAGATGACCGAAGAACCGAAGTGGTAGTTCAACCCTTCGACTTTTCTCAGGGCAAGTTTACGATTGCCGATTTTTGATTGACGATCATTGCGGAGCGGCTATGAAAAAATACCTTTCTTTTTTGCTTGCGCTTTTGCTTTTAGCGGGAACGTTCATCCCCGTTTCAGCGCTAAGCTATTCTTTTAGTCTCGATAAAATGATTGTGGATGTGTACTGGAATGCTGACGGCTCGATGGCGTTGGATTATTTCTTCACGTTCACGAATCAGGCAGGCGCAAGCCCGATCGATTTTGTGGATGTTGGCTTGCCGAATTCCAACTACATATGGACATCCATCAATGCATCTGTGAATGGGGAAAGTGTATCCGTCTCCACGGATTATCAAGGCGATGGCACAGGTGTGGCAGTGGAATTGGGTTCGCGCGCCATTCAGCCTGGGCAAACGGGTGTTGTGCGTTTATTTGTTGGGCGCATCGAGCGTGTGGTCTACAACGATGACGACGATGAGGCTTACGCGTCGGCTGTTTTTACGCCCACATGGTTTGGCTCACAATATGTGGTTGGATCCACCGATACAACGGTCACGTATCACCTGCCGCCTGGCGTGCAGCCTGAAGAACCGCGCTGGCATTCTGCGCCTTCTGGTTTCCCCAGCGAACCGCAAACAGGCTTTGATGACGAAGGACGCATCACTTATACATGGAACAACGCCAATGCCAGCGGTTCGAGCCAGTATAAATTTGGCGCATCCTTCCCAAAGACGTACATCCCTGAAACTGCCATCGTCACAGCGCCTGCATTCGATTTCGAAGCATTTTTCTCATCCATCATGGCGGTGATCGCGCCTGTTTTGTGCTTTGGAGTAGTCGGATTTTTCACCTTCATTGCACCGATACTCGCGATGATCAACGAACGCAAGCGCAAACTGCAATATCTCCCGCCGCGCATTGCCATCGAAGGTCACGGCATCAAGCGCGGGTTGACCGCCGTCGAAGCCGCGTTGCTGCTCGAACAACCGCTCGATAAAGTGATGACGATGATTCTATTCGGTGTCATCAAAAAGAACGCGGCAAAAGTCATCAGCCGCGACCCGCTTAAAGTCGAATCGATCGAGCCGCTGCCCGATAAACTGCATGAGTACGAGAAAAAATTCCTTACAGCATTCAAGGAAACCAAAGCGCAAAGCCGCCAGAAAATGCTGCAAACGATGATGGTCGACCTTGTCAAATCAACTTCTGAAAAATTGCGCGGGTTCAGCCGCAAGGAAACCATCACCTATTACAAATCCATCACCGAAAAAGCTTGGGCGATGGTCGAAGCGGAAAACACCCCCGAAGTGAAAAGCGAGAAATACGAAGAAGCCCTCGAGTGGACGATGCTTGATAAAGACTACGATGACCGCACCCGCCGAACCTTTACAGGACCTGTGATCCTGCCGCGCTGGTGGGGGAATTACAACCCGACCTACCGACCTGCCACATCCGTGCCCGCCTCTTCCATGCCGATCGCTGCTCCTGCTTCGAGTGGCAGCGGACTCCCTGGTGCAGACTTTGCCGCCCAAATGGTGACGGGTGTGCAGACCTTCTCGCAGAAAGCGATTGGCAACGTGCAATCCTTTACCGAAAGCGTCACCAAGACCACAAATCCGCCCCCGAAACCTTCCTCCAGTGGGCGCAGCGGCGGCAGTGGCGGACGTTCCTGCGCCTGCGCGTGTGCTTGTGCGGGCTGTGCCTGCGCCTGCGCGGGTGGTGGACGATAATTCGATTTGCGATTTTAGATTTGTGATTGACGATTAGAGGTGCAATATGACATTACTTGATGCTGTAAAACATATCTTTCAACCATCGTCCACGGTCCACGGCGTTGCCCTGAGTTCATCGAAGGGCCCATCGTCGGGTTTACATCACTACACCCGCGAAACCGCGGACGAGAAATCACGCATCCACTTGCGCATTGACCCTGACCGCACGGGCACGCTCATCGTCAATGCCAGCAGTGTGATGCACTTAAATCCCACAGCGGCGTTCATGGCGTGGATGATTTTGGAAGAGAAGCAGGAGCAGGAGATTGTTGCTGCGATAACGAAGAACTATCGCGTTAATTCATCACAGGCGAAGGACGATCTTTCCGCCTTCCGTTTTCAGTTTTCCGAACTCCTCCGCCCCGACGGTGCCTGCGCCATCCACGATCTTGAGTTGGAAATGAACATGCCGTTCAGCGCCCGTCCCACCGCGCCCTACCGCATGGACTTGGCGATCACGTATCGCTGTAATAACGATTGCGCTCACTGCTACAACGCCCGCGAACGGAACTTCCCCGAACTGACCACCGACCAGTGGAAGCAGACCCTCGATAAACTCTGGGAGTTGGGTGTACCGCACATTGTTTTCACAGGCGGTGAAGCGACCCTGCGTGACGACCTGCCAGAGCTCATCCGTCACGCTGAATCGAACGGACAGATCACAGGTCTCAACACCAACGCCCGCCGCCTGATGGACATGCGCTATGTGGACCGCCTTGTGGAAGCGGGACTCGACCACGTGCAGATCACCGTCGAATCGTGCGTGCCAGAAATTCATGATGATATGATGCGTGCCAAAGGCGCTTTCCGTCAGACGATTGCAGGCGTGAATAATGTCCTGCGTTCGAAACTGTATGTGATGACCAACACCACCATGCTGCGGACGAACGTCCATACCATCCCTGCTACGCTCGATTTTTTGGCAGATTTGGGCGTCCCAACCATTGGCTTGAATGCGCTCATCTATTCGGGGCAGGGACTGACCGTTGGCACAGGCTTGCGTGAAAGCGAATTACAACCCGTCCTTGATATTGCCACGAAGAAGACCGCCGAACGCGGACAAAAACTGATCTGGTACACACCAACCCAATATTGTGAGTTCGACCCCACTGCCCACAACCTTGGTGTGAAGGGTTGCACTGCCGCGTTGTATAGCATGTGCATCGAATCGAATGGAAATGTTCTGCCGTGCCAGTCGTATTACCACCCGCTTGGCAACTTCCTCACTGATGCGTGGGATTCGATCTGGAACCATCAACTGTCCACGCAACTGCGTGAACGGCAGAACCTACCGTTTAAGTGCGAGACCTGCCCCGTAGTTGTCGAGTGCGGCGGCGGATGTCCGTTGCAATTTGAAAATCACCGTAAAAATTTTGGAGTAGACCTGCCTGTGCTACACTAAAGCATACTCAAAGTTTGGAGTTAGCCAGCGCGAGTACCCATCAGGGTATGCGCCCGTCATGACGCCATGGATGCTTTAGGAATCATCTTATGCAAATCTGCTATCTACTCGTGTTCCCCGAATCGGGCGAAGGAAATGCTCTTGCGCCGCAGCAACTCAAGGTCCAGAAGGATGCGCCTTACTTCCAGCCCGTGGACATTGACCTCGTCAGCATCGGCGAAGAAACTGTCCTTATCGAAGGCTACGCGGTCTCCGTCATCCGCCAACGCTACGACGGGTGCGCCCAGATGATCGAATGCCGATTTGATCTGCAAGATCCATTCGCGTCATCCGTGCTGCAATTGCGGATCAAAATTCAAGCGGCGCTGCAAAGCAAGTATGTGCCCGTATCCATCCGCGATAGCGGACTGTTTGAAGACTACACCATCCTGCTGGTGAAGACAATGAAACCTTCGCCCGAAAAATGGATCGAAAAGAACGCCGCCGCGCTTGCCAAATTCATCCGCTCGCAGCGCGAAACGCTCGACCCCGCAGAGATCGCCGATATTTTGGTGTCGCGCACGCAATACTCCGCCAATGACATGACGGTGGTGGATTGGGAAGGCGCAGTTATTATTGCGCCCAATGAAGATTACGACTCGGACATTGCCTTGTTGAAAATCGGCAATTACCAACTTTTACGTTACCGCATGTTGGACCTGTCGATTGAAGCCATGCTTGATGCGATCAGCGAAACGTTCTTCAAGGACAAGGGACGCCCGCGCCTGACCACAAGCGTTGTCCGACAGATCGCCGAACACAAACTCGAAGTGATGATCGATTTCGAGCGCGTCGAACAAAACCTGCTGCTCATTGGTGATTGGTACTCGGCAAAATTATATGAAGCCATTCAAAGCGAGTTGTACCTCAAGGATTGGAAGGACAACCTGCGCAGCAAACTCGACAACCTCGAAGGTATTGTCGGCACGATCAAGGATAATTTTTCACTCTCCCTCGAACGTATCTGGGGACGTGTCGAAATGGCAGTCTATATGATCATGTTGGTCGGTTACCTGTATCTTTTCTTTGCAGATATGGGTTGGATCGGACCCTAGGAGAATCTCATGAACATCTTTCAACGCATCAGCAAACGCTTTGCAAAAGTCACGCCGCTGCCTGCGGGCACGCATCACATGCAAGCCGCCGAGGATGAAAAGCCCTATCGGCTTCATCTTCGCCTGCGTGCCGATGGTTCGGGCATTCTTATTCTCAACGCCTCCACTGTCATGCAGTTGAACGCCACCGCGGCGGAATATGCCTATCACTTCATCAAAGGCACGCCGCCCGAAGACGCCGCCAAGGAAATCGCATCCCGCTACAATATCAAATGGAAGGATGCCCTCGCAGACTTCACCAACTTCTCCGAACGGATTCACGACCTCATCGCCACTCCCGATTTAGACCCCGCCTCTTTCCTCGACTTTGAGCGGGCTCAACCCCACACGGCAGATTCTACGCTGCGGCTCGATTGCGCCCTGACGTACCGCCTGCCCGCAGGTGACCATACCGAGCATGCCCCCGTCAAACGTGTGGAGCGTGAACTCTCCACCGCCGAGTGGCAAATCATTCTCGACAAAGCCTGGCACGCGGGTATTCCACATATCATTTTCACAGGCGGCGAAGCGACCTTGCGTGACGACCTTCCGCAACTCATTGCTCACGCCGAAAAGAATGGTCAAGTCTGCGGCTTGCTCACGGATGGAATCAAACTTGCGGATAAAGCCTATCTCGATACCCTCTTGCAAACAGGGTTGGATCATATTCTGCTCGTCTTGCAACCCAATGAGCCGCTCGCGTGGAAAGCCATTCAAACCATCGTCCCGCAGGATATTTTCATCACCGTCCATATCACGCTCAGAAAAGAGAACGTAGCGCAATCCCACGCTATTCTCGAAAAGGTTGCCAATCTCGGCGTGGAAAATATCTCACTCAGTGCTGCCGACAACTCCCTCACCGACGAATTACTCGAACTTCAAGCAGTTGCTCAAGGACTGGCGCTCAACATCCGCTGGGATCTGCCCGTGCCGTACTCCGCTGCTAACCCCGTCAGCATCGAAACCGTGGACGATGAAATTCCCGCAGGCGCAGGCAAGGCCTGGATGTACGTCGAGCCTGATGGTGATGTCCTCCCTGCGCAGGGCGAAGCGGACAAAGTCCTCGGTAATATCCTGCGCGATGGTTGGGAGCAGATCTCGGGTAGTGAATGAAGCGGGTTTGCATCCCGTCTACAACTGACCAGTTCCATCCTTCCTTTTTTTACTCTATGGTATCCTTGCCAAAATTTTTTACAAAGGATACCCAAGTGAACTCGAAGATAAAGATCATCCTGACCAGTTTTTTATTGCTTTTTCTGCTGATCGCCTGTGCCCCGCTTTCTGAAGAAGACTATTACGAAGAGGAATATGTAGCGGAGACGGATGCCGAAGTACCGTTCTCCGGTGAAGCCATGTCTTGCCCTGTTATCACCGACCAGATCATAGACCTGGCTGTGTATGGCAGCGAAGGCGAAGAAGACCTGCTCGATGAAGAACTTGTCCTTGTCAGCTATATGGTGGATGGCGACGAAATACTTGACCCCGCCTATGAAGATGTCCCCGATGATTTGCTGGAGCAGCAGGAAGATACTGAACTGCATCAGCAGCTTTGGGACTACTACATGGCGCTCATCCCTGCCGAACAGCGTGGGACAATTGCCGAATATGCCATCACAACCGATGGCGTGGGCGGCACGCTGGCATCTGTTGCTCAAACCGCCTATGACCCCAATCTCTGGGTTCTGAATGTGGATGTTGCCGATACTGCCAATTATTATGAACTGACCTACACCCTCGTCCATGAGTTTGCGCATGTGCTCACTCTTGGTCCCGATCAGGTTGTGCCCAGTTTGGCGGTTTTCAACAACCCCGAAGATAACAACATCTACTTACAAGAATTATCCGCCTGCCCCGATTACTTCCCCGGCGAAGGCTGTGCCAATGCAGATTCCTATATTGACGATTTCTACTTCCAATTCTGGGAGGAACTTCGCGAAGAGTGGGATGTGATCAACCTCGAAGAGGATGAAGACGCACGCACCGAATTACTGGACGAGTTCTACAGCCAGTATGAAGATCGCTTCGTCACCAGTTATGCCGCCACCAATCCCGAAGAAGATATTGCTGAAGCCTTTACCTTCTTTGTGTTCAGCTCGCAGCCCGCGGGAGATACCATTGCTGAAGAGAAGATTCTCTTCTTCTATAACTATCCCGAACTGGTGGAATTACGCGCCATGATCTTGAATAATATGTGTACCTCCTTCCCTGAATAGAACGAATAACGAAGGCGCTGGGGCTTTCCTCAGCGCCTTCGTTTAAAGGAATTGCCCATGACCAAACTCCCCATCATCGAATCCTACTGGGTTGAAGAAAACCGTTTCCTTGCGGGTGAATACCCCGCCAGCTACGAGCCTGAAACCGCCCGCCGCCGCATCGAGGCATTTCTCGAAGCGGGCATCCGCACCTTTATTGACCTGACCCAGCCGCACGAGCTTGCCCCGTACGAATCCATTCTCAAGGATCAGGCTCAGATCTACGACCTCGAACTTGATTATCAACGTTTTGCCATTCGTGATCACGGCGTCCCTTCGCGTGAAACCATGACCCGCATCCTCAATACGATCGACGAGTCCATTCAAAACGGCAAACCAGTTTATGTCCACTGTTGGGGCGGGGTGGGGCGCACTGGTATCACGGTTGGGTGTTACCTCGTCCGCCACGGGTTGACTGCCGAAGAAGCCCTTATGCGCGTAGCCGATTTGTATAAAACTAGACCGCAAAATCATTTTCTAACCACATCTCCCGAAACCCCCGCGCAATTTGATTTTGTCCGCAATTGGCACGAAATTCCAAGCGCCAAGCACCGCTCCAAACAGAATTTTTGCGAAGGATGAACTGGCACGCCCGTTACACCCAGCAAGCCGCATGGACCCGCGACCTTCGCAAGTATCTCTTTGACAAGGCGGGCTTGGATCGTGCTGCTTTTGTGCTTGAAGTGGGATGCGGCACAGGCGCCGTCCTGCGCGAACTCACCACGCCCACCCCGCTTCATGGTCTGGATCTTGAGCCTGCTTCGTTGACCCAGTGCCGAATCCACGCCCCAGCCGCTTCGCTGACGTGTGGTGACGCGCACTTTCTCCCTTACCCTGATCGTTCATTTGATATTGTTTACTGTCACTTTCTTCTGCTGTGGGTGAGCGACCCGCTGCGAGTGGTGCGTGAAATGGCGCGTGTTGGTAAAACCGTGCTGGCATTGGCAGAACCTGATTACGGCCAGCGAGTGGACGAACCTGCCGAACTCAAACCGCTCGGAGAATGGCAGACGCAGGCGCTGATGCGTCAGGGGGCGAATCCGTTCGTTGGCTCTACATTGGCGGAGATCTTTTTTCAGGCGGGAATAAAACTCGAGGAAACAGGAACCATTCGATCTGTAGGAGTGAAGCGGTCTCTTGAGGAGTGGGAGAATGAATGGGCGGTGACCCAAGCCGACTTGGGCGGATTTGTCCCAGATTCGGAAATCCAAAAAATGAGAGTGTTGGATGAGCAGGCGCGCACGCGTGGGGAGCGGGTTTTGCATGTGCCCACTTATTTTGCCTGGGGTAAGACTTAAGGGCGGGTGGATTGTCGGAAAATTGGAAGTATAATTTCACGCGTAATTGGAGGCGTGTTTGGAGACGATAAACGAAGAAGCGCAAACTGAAGAAATCAAGCCCATTGAAGAGAAAACGGACTGGAAACGGTTTGTGCTTGACATATTGGAAACGATCGTTCTGGCGGTGGTTTTATTTGTTGGCATCAATACACTTTCGGCGCGTGTGCGGGTGGATGGCTACAGTATGCGCCCCACATTGGAAGACGGCGAGTTTGTGCTGGTGAGCAAGTTGAGCTATTTTTGGGGTGATGTGACCCGTGGTGATATTGTGGTTTTCCATTTTCCGTTGAACCCGGAAGAGGAATTGATCAAACGTGTGATCGGCCTGCCCGGCGACCGTGTGATGGTGGAGAACGGTCAGGTGTATGTGAATGGTCAGGCTATTTCTGAGCCTTATATAGCACAATCCCCCTTATATTTAGGGGAATGGCTGGTGGAGGAAAATCATCTGTTCGTGTTGGGTGATAACCGCAATAACTCGAACGACTCGAAGGATTGGGGCTTGATGCCAATGGAAAATTTGGTGGGCAAGGCCGTGTTGATCTACTGGCCCCCGCCCATGTGGAATTTGCTTGACCATGCGGATGTAGTTGCCGCACAATAGGAATATAATTATGAGCGAGATGGATTTTACTTCACAGGATGTTCCGTGCAATGAGTGTCATGCCGGTTTGATGCTTCCGCGCCGCATCACGTACTTTACG
>VGOX01000032.1 GCA_016875755.1 Chloroflexota bacterium | reverse complement strand
CCTCGCGACAACGCCCTTGCCTTCCGCTAATGGTTGGTGCAATCAACCTCCATAAGGGTCTTTCACCCTCTAGCCAACGCCCATGCTGGGCGCACAACAAAAAGCGGAGCATTCAGCGCTCCGCTTTTTGTTCACTTTTCATTCAAAAGAAAATCACCATCCTTTAAGACCCCGCTTGTAATGACCTGTATCGACTCTGAACGCACCAATTCATCCAAGGTAAATGTTTTCAACTTCGTCTGCGTCGTCCGCACAGACGGTTCAAGGAAATCGCCGAACGGCAGCGAAGTGCGATACAACTGATAATACAAAAATCGGCGGGCATTGCGTTTGAAATCCGCGGGGACTTCAATAGTTTCAGCAACTAAAAATTCCTTCATCTTGCTTCTTACTTCATCCATCGTCTGCGGGAAAAACACCGTGGGGTATTGCGTAAAACGCGCCTTACCCGCACACAACACCGCTGCACCCATGATCGACGCTTCCAAGCCGATGGTCGAGTTATAGACCATCACAAACTTGGTTTTTTGGATCAACTCATAAGAACTCAACACCTCACGCGGACCGACGAAGACGACATTCGCCTCTTTATCCACGCCGCGGCTTGCCACCCAACCCTCGACAGTTTCACGGCTGGATTTTCTCACCCGCAATTCATCAGGGTGTGCGCGGATGACGAACAACGTATCCCGATTCTCCTTGATGACTTCCAACGCCATATCCAGCCAATCGAACATGTCTTCAAAAACCGTGTTGGCATGCGGCTGACTGGTATCGAAAATGACATTGGTAAAGATAGGGACGATCTGCTTGAATCCCGCTGCTTTTTGCAAAAAGGCTTCATCAAGCCCCTTCATATCCGCCCAAAATTTGACGCCCGCCATCGTAAAGTCACCTTGAAAGCGTTTGGCGAGATAGGCATCGAGTTTGGTATTTTGCGATTCACTCAATTCAAATTCATCGGGGATGTGAATTGGGTACGCCGTCGCTTCGCCTTCGGTGAAATAGGCAGTGGCAGGCTGCAACCCGACTTCATGCGTGATGACGCGTAGTCCGCGTTTTTGGGCAATGTAGCGAGCCGTCGCTTCGGGGAAAAATTGTCCGTTGAAGACCACCACCGCCCGTGGATTGGTTTCATCGAGAAATTTCGTGAACTTCTGCGCCACATTCCACGCGGAGAGAATATATTCACGCAAAAGATAGCGCGTATTTTCGTCATCTTCCAAATGGTGAATGCGCCACACCCAGCGCAAACCAGGCAGGCAGAGCGAGCCGAGGGGCAGGTTTTGATATTCAAATTCCATCAATTCTGGGATGGAAAGGGACGAGATATGAGAAACGAGTTCAGGGTCACGTTGCAAGTCAAACCAATTGACACTCGACATTCGAACGTTTGAACGTTCGAACGTTTCAACGTTTTTATACAACGCCTTACTCTGCATCACACAAGACTTGCACGGCATCTCTTTTTGCGGATTGTCACGATTTGTTCCCAGCACGCACTTGCTCATACCCGCATTGCACGCGAAATACGCCACAGGGATTCCCTGCAAACGAAACGCCCACGAAACCAGCAGGTGAAACCCACTGTTCCATGAGAGGTCATCTATGCCTGTCGATGCTTTGAAGAAGACCACAGGCGCACCAGAGGGAGTTGTCTCTTTGCGAGCCACGTCACGAGCAACCGATGCGATCTTGAGATTATTGAATCTGCGGACAAGTCCGCGTTTGATGCGTTGGGTGAGAAATTCCTTCATTCCGCCCTACCAGTCATTATTTTTCTCATAACCTAGTCTGACCAGCAAATCTCCCGCAACCTCTTTGAATAATTTCTTGTGCTCTTCGGTGAAGTGCTGAGTCCAGCCGCCTGTTTTGCCCGAGCGGAAGGTGAGACTTTTCTTCGGCTGAATCGCATCCACCAAAACGGCGAGCGCCTTTTCGCGCGGAGTTGGAATCTTGTAGCCTGTCTTCTCCACTTCAGCGAGCATGGCAAGCAGGGTAGCATCACGGTTATTGATCAGGTCTTCAAAGCGGATGCACATCACGTTCTTTTGTTCGAGCCATGCGAAGACACCTTCGTAGCGTTGTTTCACGCTGACCATCCGCAAGCCGTCACGGTCGATGCCCGTGATGGCTACGTTAAGTCTCGCGCCAAAATCAGGCAGGGAGTTGTAGTAGGCGTGCATCCCATGCTCTTCGTGCATGTCGGTCGCGAAGAACACTTGCGAGACAAGCATATCTCTCGGGTCACGATAAATGAAGAAGTTGGCGCGCCCGCTCCCAGATAAGAAAGCGGCGTTTTCGGGTGTCGCATCCACATATCCCCAGCCAATGACTCCCGCAGGCACGGATTTCAAATCCGCCAGAATTTCATCTGCATTCCGCTTTCCGCCTTTTGCTCGAATCGTGCGTATGGGATCTGCATCCACATAACGATACGGCATGATCTGCGTAAAGCCGCTGAGGATCTGCAATAGCAAATGCGACCCGCTCTTTGGCTTGGAGTTGCCAAAGATGGGCGGGGCATCGTTGAAAGACAGTCGCCTCCAACGCAGGATGGCTTGGGCTGTCTTTCCGTAGGGGCGGAGGGCGCGGCGGATTTTTTGTGTAATTGCCATATTGAAATTGTAGGGGCGCCTCACGAGTCGCCCCTACTAAAATTTATTCGTTCACAACGCGGCGGAGTTTTTTCATCGAACCCTTTTCGGATTCGTACACACGCTTCACGCCGTCGCCCATTGCGGCTTCGGTAACCCGGATGTATTTCACCAAACGCTCGAAACCGCCTGGCTCTACAGAAGCTGCCTGATCACTGCCCCACATGGCGCGGTCAAGCGTGATGTGGCGTTCGATGGAGGTCGCACCGAGTGCGATGGCAACGGCAGAAGGCACAAGCCCAACTTCGTGACCTGAATAACCAATGGGGTTATTGGGGAATTCCTTGCGCAGGGTTTCGATCATACGCAAATTCAATTCTTCGGGTTCGCACGGATAGGTACTGGTGCAGTGCATGATGACGAGGTTATCTTCACCGACAATATTCACGCCCTTGTGAATTTGCTCCATCGTGGACATGCCCGTGGAAATAATAACGGGCTTGCCCGTCTGACGGACGTATTTCAAAAGGTTGTGATCGGTCAGCGAAGCGGAGGGAACTTTATAAGCGGGCGTGTCGAACTTCTGCATGAAATCCACCGAAGGTTCATCCCACACAGAGACCATCCAATCGATGCCTTTTTCCTTGCAGTAGCGGTCGATCTCGCGGTATTGCTCTTCGTTGAACTCCACCTTGTAACGATAATCAAGATAGGTGATGTAGCCCCACGGCGTTTCGCGCATTTGCTTTTGCTGTTCGGGCGGTGTGCAAACTTCGGGGGTGCGCTTCTGGAATTTGACCGCATCCGCGCCTGCATGTTTTGCCGCATCGATAATTTTCTTGGCAACGTCCATATCGCCGTTGTGATTGATGCCCACTTCCGCAATAATATATGCAGGGTGGCCATCACCCATCATTCGATTTCCAAATTTGATTTCACGAGCCATTTTTTCTCCTTGAGATTTTATATCAATGCGAACAGCGAAGTAATCTTTTTGAAGCAAGAGATTGCTTCGGGCTAGCGCCCTCGCAATGACATTACAATTTTTTCAACACCAACTCACACAACTCACGCACCGCCCCCCGTCCGCCATTCTTTGTCAGCACAAAATCCGCAGCGCGCTGCACTTCAGGATACGCATCTGCAACCGCCACAGACCAGCCCGCAATTTCAAAACACGGAAGGTCGTTGAGGTCATTACCGATATAGATGACCTCCTCCGCTCGAACCTTTTTCTGCTCGAGGACTTCGCGCATCACTCTACCTTTATCCTGCATCCCCACCCCATGAATTGCCTCCACCCCCATCTTTTTCGCACGCGCCTGGACGACGGGATTCGGTTCCGAGGAGAGGATCATCACCTCCACGCCTTTTTCGCGCAGGGTCTTGATGTGCATGCTGTCACTGCGCGAGGCAGAGACAGTTTCCTTGCCGTTCTCATCGGTGAGGACGAGATTATCTGTCACTACGCCGTCAAAGTCGCAAATGATCATCTTCACTGATTTTGGCATGGTGCGGCGCGCTTTGCCCGGCGAGAGGATATCCAACCCGTTGTAAATGACAGCTTCATATTTTACCCAATCTGCAGGCGTATCGATGTCCACGGTGTACTTCGGGTCGATCACCAGCGGATAAATGACATCTCCCGTAAGCGAGCGTTTATTGGCAATCGTACTTGTACGGATGGCATCAATATGCCCCGTCTGCCAGTAAACAGGCGGAAGGATCTGGCGCGGCGCGTTGTACGGCTCGGCAATCCCTTTCACTTTGAGCAATTGTTCCAATGGCTTGCCTTCACCATTGAAACGCCACATCTTGAATGGGTTCTGTGCCGCAGGTACAACCCCGCGGACACAATCGGCATCAGCATACTCCAGCAGAATACTGACGGCCGCATCCACCATGCCATGCGGGCGGAAAGGCGAAGTAGGGCGCAATTGCACCACAATGTCAGGACGATAGCCCTCTACATCTTCCAGCCATTTGAGAGCATGCTCGAACACGGGCAGGTCGGTAGTCTTATCCTGCGCCAATTCATCAGGACGAAGGAATGGCGTCTCTGCTCCCCATGTGCGGGCAACTGCAGCGATCTCCTCGTCATCCGTCGAGACGATGACCCGCGACACCAGGTTGGATTGTTTTGCCGCCGCAATGCTCCACGCAATAAGTGGATAGCCCGCAAAGGATTTGATATTTTTGCGCGGAATGCCTTTCGAGCCGCCGCGCGCAGGAATGAGAGCAAGAGTTTCAGTCATATTTTTCAATCATGGTCTATTGTTCACGATCCATCGTCGGGTTTACCACGCCGTCCAACCGCCGTCCACAATGACATTATTGCCTGTCATGTAGGAGGATGCATCAGAAGCGAGGAACAGCAGCGCACCGTTCATTTCGTCTTTTTTCGCCATGCGGCCTAGAATGGTCTTGGCGGAATAATTCTTTACAAAATATTCTTCGTGGTTGTTATATACACCACCCGGAGTAAGCGCATTCACACGGATCTCCGTCTCGGCATAATACGCGGCGAGGTATTTAGTGAAACCCATCACGCCTGCTTTGGTGGTGGTGTAATACACAGGCTTGTACGCCACGCGTTTACCGTCCTTGATATAAAGACGCTGGTCAGGTCCGTTCAAGCCGTAGGTGGAGCAAATATTGATGATACTGCCTTTTTTACCCTGCGCGATCATCTGCTTCACGCACGCCTGCGTCACCAAAAACATGCCCGTCAAATTCACATTCAATGCCGCGGTCCAATCGCTGAGCGGATAATCTTCGAATGCGCCGGGGGCGATGCCCTTCGAAGCGGCGTCGGGGTCGAATTTTGGATCCAGCGCAGCCGAATTAACAAGTACATCGAGCCTGCCAAAGGTCGAAAGAACCGAGGCGACCATCGCATTGACCGAGTCTGGTTTGGTGATATCGACCGCGATGCCCATCGCCTTATATCCAGACTGGGCGAGTCCTTCTGCTACTTTGCCGGCTGCCTCACCATTGAGATCCACCACGGCGACGGATGCGCCCGCTTCCGCGAGTGTCCTGCAAAACTCTGCACCCAGTAAACCCACCCCGCCCGTAACGACAGCAACCTTATCCTTCAAACTGAATTTATCAAAAATGGTCATGGGATTCCTCTATGGAAAGTTTGTATAGATTTTATCGCCGCGTACATCAAAATCAAGGTACATATTTTTTGAAAGGTCAGAGTATATCGATTGAATATCTTCATCGGCAGCGCCATAGCGAAATAACGCCAGCACGGCTTCGCCGGAAAGAACATCCTCGTTCAAGGCAGCAACACCTTCTTCATAATTTCCACGCGGCAGACCGGTAACGGCATCCACAAGGTCAGGAAGGACATAGCCCGCACGTCCCGTATAAAGATACACAGGCCCCGCCTGATTGGAGTAGATGCGTGTGCCTTCAGGAAGATTTCGCAGGTATTCCATGGCTTCTGAATCAAACCAGCGGAACGACGCATAACCCTGTCCACCTTTGCGGAGTTGGAACATGGTATTGGACATGCCTTGCAAGGAAAGGGCGACGATGAAAAGAACAAGCAGAATGGCCAGTGGTCTTTGTCGTTTCCAAAGCCAAACGCTGAAATACACCAATATGGTTAGCAAGCTGACATAGGTCGGCGCGAGGATGCGGAGTTGGAATTTGGTGGCGGCGTCGAACCATGTCATTGTGACGACGAGGGATGAAAGATAAGCAAACACATACAACACACTGATAAAAGATAATACCTCTGGCGTTTCAGTGGATGGCTGGAAGAATTTTTTCAAGCCTTTGTAAAGAATCCAAACCAACAAGATGAGACCGATGGCAAGCATGATCCCTGTGACAAGGTTTGGAGACTTCATCAACGCGCGGCGCCATTCTTCCACGGGCATCAGGAAAAGGGAGATGTTGTAAATACCCGTTCCAAAATTCTCTGCGGTAATGGGATGGTACACAATAGTACGGTTGGTGGCGTTGTCAGCCAGCAAACGGTTGCGGATGCCCCAGCCCAAAACGAGAGGAATGAATCCCACAAGGAAGATGCCAGCACTGACAAAACGTTTGCGCCAGGTATCGTGGAGAATGAACAACGCCGCGACGAAAGTGGCAAACAACGCCAGACCTGCATAGCGCGTCAAATAGGCAAAAGCGGTGAGCAGGGCAGTAAGTATGAGCCACACTTTGGAGTCAAGGGGTTTACCGCTTGAATATGCCTGCGTTCCAAAATACTGCGAAAATGCAAAAAAAGCCGCAAGAGTAAAAAAGATATATAACGGCTCGCTCATGGCAGTGGTATGCACTCGGAACAACAAGCTATTGACCAGAAACAGCAGTGCAAACGTAACGCCTGCCATCTGCGATCTGGTCATCCGCCAGCCAATGAGGCCGAGCATGAAGATATTTGAGCCAAATAAAAGGGAATTTACGA
This sequence comes from Chloroflexota bacterium, assembly GCA_016875755.1. GTDB lineage: Bacteria > Chloroflexota > Anaerolineae > Anaerolineales > Villigracilaceae > Villigracilis. The sequence goes on along the minus strand of VGOX01000032.1, from coordinate 4,675 downwards.
AACGTGTACCGCGCAGGGGATCAAGTCCGCTGAGGCCGACGAGGGCGAGGATGGAAGAGAAGCCGGGCGGGAAGTGAGTTACGGGTTTGTTGGATGCCAGCCAGGCAGAACGATATCCGTCACCAGCAAGGATGCTGCGTGCGCCGGCAATGTAGGCTATGGAGTCATCGGAGAGCGCCAGCCCTTGCGGAGTCGCATACAGGACGAGAAATGTCCCGAGAATGGCGAGCAAGCCAAAGGTCAGAATTGAAGCGCGAAGGTGTTTGGTCATACAGATAACAAGTGACAGTCACCGTATACGGTGACTGTCACTTGCAGTAATTACTTCACAGGGAGAACGAAACCCTGTTCTTCCAGATACTTGATGATGATGCGGGCATTATCTTCGGGCGAGGCGCCGAAACCTTTGAGGGTGATCTCAGGTTCGATGGGCGGCTCGTAGGGATCGTCCACGCCGGTGAAGCCCATCGGCTTGCCGTCTTCCATTGCCTGACGCGCCTTGGCATACAGACCCTTCACGTCGCGTTCTTCGCAGATCTCAACAGGAGTATCCATATAGACTTCGATGAAATTCTCACCAACCATCTTGCGGGCTTCGGCGCGGGTGGCGCGGTAGGGGCTGATGGCGGCGCAAATGGCGATGCCGCCTGCATGTACAATTTCACCTGCCACAAAACCGATGCGCAGGATGTTGGTGTCGCGGTCTTCCTTGCTAAAGCCGAGACCCTTGGAAAGGTGCGTACGCACCACGTCACCATCAAGGATGGCGGTTTCACGTCCGCGTTCGAGCAGCAGGGTGGTGAGGACTTGCGTGGTGGCAGATTTACCAGAACCGCTCAAGCCAGTGAACCAAATGCCAAAGCCCTGCTCATGGCGCGGCGGATACATCTCGCGCAGAATTTCAGCGGTCTCGGGGCGAGTGAACCATTCGGGGAGCAGTTTGCCCTTGGCGAGATAATCGTCGCGGACTTGTGTGCCCGAAATATTGGCGACTTTCGCACCCTTCGGCACGTCCTTCTCCTCCACATAGCGGTCTTCGTCGGGGAGATAGACAAGCATTTCGAACGGAACCATCTTGACGCCGATCTCGTGCTCGTATTGCTTCATCAATTCCTGCGCATCGTACGGACCGTAGAAAGGCTTGCCCGTGGAATCATTTCCCGGCCCTGCATGATCGCGGCCAACGATGAAATGATTAGCGCCGTGATTGCGACGAATGATGGCGTGAAGCACTGCTTCCTTCGGGCCTGCCATGCGCATGGCCAACGGAAGCAGGCTCAGCATGGTGTCTTTTTTATCGTAGTAGTTATCTACCAACGCCTTGTAGGTGCGTACGCGGGTGTAGTGATCCACATCACCGGGCTTGGTCATGCCGACCACAGGATGAACAATGAGCGAGCCGTTCACCTGAGCGGCGGCGCGTTTGGTCAATTCTTCATGAATGCGGTGCAGGGGGTTGCGGGTTTGGAAGGCGACGACATTGTCATTGCCCATTTCTTCGAGCATTTCGCGCACCTGTGCGGGGGTATGGCGCAGGTTCACAAAATCGTAGTATTTGGGGAGGTTGATAACCTGTAACGGACCCGAGATGCACACTTTATTCCAGCGTCCCATTTCGGAGACCATCGGGTGCTTGGTGTCGGTGGAACCATAGGCCAGAGCGGCTTCGGTTTCGGCATCCCAGTGAAAGACTTCATCGAGGCGCATCACTGCGATCAGGTCAAAGTTTGCACTGCGAAGTGCCAGTTCCTCACCAACTGTCGGCAATTCCTTGGGATCAGCCGTCAGGGTGATGGGAAGCGGGAAGAGCGTTCCATCAGCGAGGCGCATTTCACGCAGCACGCGCTCGTAGTCCGCTTTGCCCATGAAGGTTGTCAGCGGGGAAAAACCGCCAGTGGCGATCAGTTCCAGGTCACACAGGTTGCGCATGGTGATCTTGATCGAGGGAAGTTGCCCGGCACGCGCGATCAACTCGTCACGTTCAGCGCCTTCCGCAACCAAATTCACCAGTTTGCCACCATACGGGGAAATAAGATTTGCTTTTTTCATTGTCACTCCATTGAATGTATAAACCCTGAAATCAGGATTTGGATTGTCATACAAGCGGCAATTATACTTCAAAATTCACCGCCTGAATTTTGAAGTATGTTCCTAAATTTTCAGGAAGAATTACCCGCGGGATAATTATTTGAACTATTCTGCAGCGCAGAATAGGGCTTGAATTTCAGCAGCGTTTTTTGACGGCAGAGTCATATTCGTCAGAGTTGTACATGCCTGGTTTTGGCTATCAGGTCCAAATCCATGAAAGAGGCGATCTCTTTGACGCGGGGAAGGTCATCTGCCAGAGCGTATGCCTGCAGGAATGGCATCCATTCGATCTGGTCACTGGCAGTGTATCCCAAAGAACGAGCTTCCCCACCCAATTGAAGCACGGCATCCCAATTACCTGACTGACGGGCATAGGCTGCTTTTTGATAGTAATAGCACCAGTCGTGGGCAGGCTCGGAACCAAATGGGATGGCGGGTGGAGTGCGAAACGGTGCGGCAAGGTCGATCTGGTCGGCTTCTGAATAGGGAGCAATCGTCTTCAAACGTTCATCAATAGAGGAGGATAGTTCCAGGGCTGTCAGGTCGAGCACGTGGACACAAGACTGCGGCGTAGGCTGGGTAAGGATCAAGATATTGCGCGGGTTTGGATATGTGCGAATGCTGCGGCGGTTGGAGTATTCCTGCGACTCACGGGCGACGATCTGTTCAATCGTATCTTCATTCAAGACCATCGCATACAGCACAGGCTCGACAAATTCTGCATGATTTGATTCGGGATGATAGATCAGGTTGGCAGGACCCCATGTGAAGTAGTCCTCTTCAGCGGCTATAGCATAGCGGGTGATCAATGTGGCACGCGGAGAAATGCTGGGCGCGCGCCAACTCACCTGCCACCAGAAATTACGGGTGGTTTCCGTTTCGCGGGCTTTGACAAGTCCGTTGGCATAATGGGTGAGCAGCGCTATTGATAACAAACCTCCCATTAATGCGTTCCGCACCTTTAAGTTTGAGATATAGGACAAGGCTAGAGGCCATAGCAATGCCGCTCCAGCCGATGCGATTAGGGTGTATCGGGAAAAACTCTTAAATTCGACAGAGCGGCCAACCAGAATGACAGGGAGAAGCCCAAACACTATAGTTCCAATGCCAACCCAGAAAACTTCCCGTCGCCAGCGGAGATTCCGATTTTCCTCTGTTTCCCCAGCCTGTTGACCTACACGTGAAACAGCCCAGGTAAAAGCCAGAACCAATAAGATAATAACTGCCACAGCGGCCCAGTCCGTTATTGAAAACCCTGTGCTGAATCGAAGAAGGGGAATCCATAGAGCATTGAACAAAACATCAAAAACATCGCCGACCAAAGACGGGATATATTTCAGAAATATCTGCAATGGCGCATCGCGCAAACTGCCTAATTGCGCGTCTATATCCGTGGCACCTCTTTTATTGTCAAAAAAGAATAATCGCCAAATCAAAAATACGATAGGAATTAAAAGAGCGGGAAGTGAAACGCGGATAAATCTCTCACCCCGCACCCACAAGGTTTCATCGGAGCGCAGGACAAAGACCAAAACACAGGCAAAGCGAAAGAACTCAAGTCCGATATACCATTCGATCTGCCCTAGGTAAAACCAACCCGTAAGGATCGAGAAAAAATGGAACCAGATTTTTTTCTGCAGCGACGATGCCTGAACCGCCTTTATCGTTAAGCCAATGGACAACATTCCCGCGGCGAGACCCGCAAGATGACAAAAATAATCGATTGCATTTGGCTGGGACAAAAACCCCGGGTATAACAAAAATAACAAAGCCATCCACAACGTCTCACGGCGATTTTTCGCCCAAATCATGCGAAGAACCCAGAGGAACAAAAGTCCGCTAAGAAGACGGAACAAAAAAGCACCAACATTGTAAAAAAGTGGATTCGGTCCAAAAAGAGTATAGGCCGGTATCATCACCAATGCACGCAGAGGACGATCAATGGCGAAAATATCCCAAAACACAGAAACCCCCTTGGCACCGGCTGCATACATCAAATACCAATCATCATAATAATAGCCAAACTTGGGGACAAACAACAGATATGTAACTGAAGAAATGAAAAGCAAATAAAAAAAATCGGAAAAAGTTCGTAAATATGTTTGTTTCATGGTTTTTCCTGCGATTCTTAAAAATTCTCACACAAACGATGAGTAATCCAAAGTACTCCATAGTAGTTTATGACCACGCTATAGAGTATCAGGACAAATGCAATCCAGGGAAGTCTTTTTCCGAAACCATATGCCAGCATCATCACGGCAACTGGCATGAAATCAAGACTAAAACGGTATCCAACTTGCACAGATCCACTACTGTAGTACATGGAATGAAGCAGGATAGTCAGACCAACAAACAACCAAGCACTTTGTAACCAACGTTCTCCCTTTCTGCCAAACGATTTGAACAAATAAATCAACAGCGGAGATGTAAATAAAATACTTGTACCCTGCGGACTGAATATATGAGTCCTCTGCAAGAAGCCGTTCTTTAATAGCCAAAACTTGGGCTGAAAACCAGCCGGGAGTGTAGCCAGCGCACCGAAAAAACGAAAAAAGAAACCACGGCGGCGGGTGCTGCGTCGTTTTGC
>VGOX01000031.1 GCA_016875755.1 Chloroflexota bacterium | reverse complement strand
CCAACTTGTCTTTTTATACCTGTTCGTAATGATGCACAGGTACAACAAAAACGGTGGCGCGTTTCTGGTCGTCTTTTGGGGGCAGGGCAGTGCGAACGGTCTGAATAACAGCATCCACCTGTTCATCATCCACGCCCAAAAGCATGGTGACCACGCCGCTTCGCAAAAAGCCGCCCGTCGATGCCACCCGCGTTACACGAAAACTGGATGCGGTAAACGCCTGCGTAAGCGTATCGGCGTCGTTATCCTGGATAATAACAATAATCATCTTCATGGCGTTTCTCTCCTCAAAATATTAAATCTGTTCAAAGCGTTCCACAGGCAGCGCAAAGACCGTCGCGCCGCCCACAGTGACAGGCACAGGGGAAAGCATTGGCATGGGCGAACCTTCCAGAGGCAACGTCATATATTCGATGCGCTGGCGGCATGCCTCATGCAACGCTTTCAAGGCGTCCGCTTCTTTTTCGGCAGGCAAGCCGATCAACAAAGTGGCATTGCGCCGTCCCAAAAATCCGCCCGCGCTTGAAAGATACGTCAGCGCCGCACCCGTGGATTGCAGAGATTTGGTCGCTGCATCCAGGTCTTGTTCCTGTACAATGGCCACCAGCAATAAATGAATGGGGGAATTTGACATCTTCTTCTCCATAACTCAGGATAACTCCAACCTAACTTCCTACGCCTTCGGACCTGCCGCTGCCGACCCCGCCCAACCCTGCTCGGCTTCGGTGGGCAGTTCCCCGCCTCGATCAGTTTCCCGTCCAAACAACGCCCGCAAAATAGGCGGTGTGACCAGGGTTGTGAGCAAGACCATCACCACGATCGCTGAAAATTCATTCGCGCCGACGAGATTGTTTTTCATGCCGATACTCGCCGCGATCAAACCAACTTCCCCCCGCGAGATCATGCCCGCACCCAATTGTACGGATTCGCGTCCGGAAAGTCCACCCATTTTGGCGCCCCAGCCTGCGCCGATCCATTTGCCAAAAATTGCAACCAATACCACTACAGCCGTGAACAACAATGCCTGGGTTGGAAATCCGCGCAGGTCAATGGCGAGACCGATGCTCACAAAAAAGACAGGAACGAACAATCCATATGCCAGCGCATGGACGCCTGATTCGATGCGTTCCTTTTCAGATGTGCGTGCCAGCATCAACCCTGCAATGAACGCGCCTGTGATCGCGGCCAGCCCGCCAACATATTCAGCAGTGACCGCATATACGAACGTGGTGATGAGCGTCACCACCAAAAGTCCCTGGCTGATCTGAAGGCGGTTCACCTGACGAATCACCCACGGCAGGACGCGCATCCCAAAGAGGAAGGAGAGTCCTACGAACAGCGTCATGCGTACAACAATGAGCAGAATTTCAAGCCCGCTGCCCGCACCTCCGCTGGTAAATGCCAGAAAAATGGAAAGCAAAAGGATGATAAGAACATCGTCGAAGACCGCTGCGCCGAGCAGGCTCAAACCTACACGGGTGCGCAGGACCTTGAGCTCCATCAGCGTCTGGGCAGAAATGCTCACGCTGGTGGCGCCAAGCGTGAGCCCAAGAAAGATCGAGGCGGAGTGGGTCATGCCAAAGAGCAGGCCGATGCCCCATCCCATCAGCACGGGAGCGACAACTCCCATCGTTCCTGCAAGAGCGGCAACGCGCATGTTTGCGCGCATCTCATCCAGTTGAAATTCCAGACCTGCAAGGAATATGAGCAGCAACACGCCCATCTCACCGAAGAGATGAATGACCTCGGAAAGTTCGTGCGCCACGAAAGAAAGTCCCATCACGTTTAGCAGGGATGGACCGAGCAGAATGCCCACCAATAACTCACCCAGCACGGAAGGCTGCCCGAAACGAACACTCACAAAGCCAGCAACCTTTGCCGCAAGCAAAATTATGGAAAGCAGGAATGCAAGTTGTAGAAAATGGCTCATGTCGTTAGTATATCGCGAAAGAAGATAAGAGTAGAGACGCGCGTTATTTTGATTTTCGTTTTGAGAACATGCCGAAAGGAGTGGCGGATTGTTGTGTGGCAGGATGGAAGATGCCGTGTTCGGCAGAACGCAATTCTTCGACAGTGAAGAATGCCTTGGGGCTTACCGATTTGATCGTCTCGGCAACCTGCGGTAATTCCTTGCGCAGCACAATGGTGTAGAGCAATTTGACAGGTCCCTGTGAACCCATGCCGCTGACGGTGGTCACACCGAATCCGTTTTCCTTGAGGGCTGCCGCCAGCGACGCGGCCACTTCCTCCGGCACAATGGCGCGGACAACCAGCGTGCCAATGGCAAGTTTGTTTTCTATGTACATGCCGAGGTAGTTGCCCGCCGCAAAACCTGCCGCATAGGCGAAATAGGAAACGAAATTATTTGCACCTCTTGTGATCTGGGCAATGATGCTTACCCAGATGAAAACTTCCACAAAGCCGAGGATGGGTGCCAGATGCCTCTTTCCGCGTGAGGTGAAGATGATGCGCACCGTGCCGAGCGCCACATCAATAAAACGGGCGACGAATACGATGATAGGAAGGATGACCCAGGTCTGCCAGTCGAAGGTTTCCATAAAATTACTCCATAAATTACAGTTTGATGATTTCTCCAAAAAATACAAGGGCGGCTCGCCAATCTTTATGTCTGCTTTGGTGAGCCGCCCTGCTGTTATGACGAGGTTACAAACTTCGACTATGCCCCATGTTCGGGAAGAGCCATGCATCATCATAATGATGATGCATGATTTTATAGTAATACAAGGCTTCCTTGTTTGGAAGGGTGTACTTCCATTTGCTGCTCAAGCGCTGGGATTCAGAGATGAACTCGGCATCGGAAATCTTCTCTTCAGCAAGTTGGGCGATCAAATCTGATGAGCCTGCGCCTTTGGAGAATTTCTGCTTGGGGCGGTTGACGATCTCATCGGGCAGGTCGTCTGCGAAGGCTTGGCGCAGGATGTGCTTGGGTGCGCGTCCGTTGTGCATTTTCCACTCGGCGGGAAAACTCAGGGCGGTCGAAACAGCTTTCACGTCGAGAAAAGGGACGCGGGCTTCCAATCCAAATGCCATCGACATTCGGTCTGCGCGTTGCAAATTCGTATTGTGAAGCGCCTCGGTGATCTCGATCATTTCATCCTGCAGATCGGCGGGGTTGTCGAATTCCGCAAGATAATCATAGCCTGCATACACTTCGTCCGCGCCTTCGCCAGTGAGGAAAACCTTAACATGGTCAGAGGCGAACTTCGCCAAAAAATAATTGGGGATGGCGCTGCGTACCAATGCGGGGTCAAACGTTTCAAGATAGTAAAGCACATCGGGGAGCGCATCCACCATATCCTGCGCGGTGTAGATGAGTTCATGATGCTGGGTGTTGATGTGCTCCGCCACCAGGCGCGCGGCAGGCAGGTCTTCGCTGCCTTCCACGCCGACTGCGAAGGAGTGCAGGCGTTCCGTATTTTCTGCCGCGAGCATCGAGACGATGCTGCTATCCAAACCACCGCTCAGGCTGACGCCTACGGGCACGTCCGCCAGCAGGCGTTTATGCACCGCCTCACGCAATGTGGATTTGATCAACGACAGGGATTGAGCTTCGCTTCCATCAAATGGATGGATGGTTTTCTCGACCTGATAGAAACGCCTACAGCCTGACTGGGAGTGGTACCAGTGTCCTGCGGGGAAGATCTTCACCTTGTCCACTTTGCCCTCAAAGGCTTTGATCTCGGATGCAAAATACAACTCGTTCTGATCCGCGCCGAAACCGAGATAGAGCGGCTTGATGCCAAGCGGATCACGCGCCAGCAGGTATTCCCCGTTCTGATAAATGACGAAGGCGAACATGCCATCGAGCAGTTTCACGAAGTCGGGTCCGAATTTTTTATAAAGGTGCAGCAGCACCTCAGTATCCGAAGTTGTGTTCAGGTTTACATCTGAAAGATATTTGGCTTGCAGATCGCGGTAGTTATAGATCTCGCCGTTGAAGGCGATCCAGGTGTCTTGATATTGCATGGGCTGATGTCCACCCTCGACATCCAAAATAGCGAGTCGTACATGTCCGATGGAGGCTTTCTTCAATTCCTTCACGCCGTGTCCATCGGGACCACGGTGAGCCAGTTTTTCGATCATGGATTTGACGTTTCCATTTGCTGGTTGACGTAATACGCCAGCGATTCCACACATAATTTAATCTCCTTGGTTTTGATTTTTTCATTCTCTACCGTATATCGCGCTAAACAATGTCGTTGCGAGCCGCTGATCTTGTTTTTTAGCGGCGAAGCAATCTCATTTTCGACTGAAACGTCCCTCAAAACAAGAGATTGCTTCGTCGGAAAGAGCAAAACCCCTCCTCGCAACGACATTTGTACGGCAGCGAATTTTTTCATGAAGACTTCGAAAGTTCGTTTCCGAAGTCCGTTTGAGCATTAGTTATCGATCACACCTTCCTGTACGAAACGCGTCAGTTCACTGACGCTCCATTGTTCGATGCCGAGTTTTTCCACGGTGCGTCCGCGCCGCCAGTAGTCGGTGCGGTGGATGATACTGCCGATCTTGATGATGCTTTCCATCGCGCCGACAGCAACTCCGTAGCGTTTTCCAATCGAGGCAATCGGCACAAGGCTCATGGGAATATCTTCGAAGAGATAGCGGTGATTCAACGTGGGCGGCGCCTTAATGCCGTAATACCCGGGCTGATTATGGATCGCTTCATGCAAGTCCACGCCTGTGGTGTCGTAGGCGAGTTTGAGCCACTCCAAAGCCGTCCGCGCGCGGATGCCCAACGCCGAAGCGACGGTTACACGCTCACGGTCGAGCACTTCCAACATGCGTGCCACGGACGGGGTCACGCCGTCGATATAGAATTGATAATCGCCGTGCGTGGCTTCGATCCAGCCAGCGTTGAGCAATGTCAGCGCGGGATGGAAGATCGCGCCCATATTGTTGAGGCTGGTGTGAATGACATCCACACCGTCGAAGAATTGCGGATACGCACCCTGAATGGCATCCAGTACCAATTGAGTCCGTGTGGCAGGCAGCGCCGCCAATGGCAACGCCTCTTTCATGCGGAAGATACGCGCCGCGGCAGGACCATCCGAACGGGCGGCGTAGATGAATGTCTCTGCTTCGGCGATGGTGACATCGGCTGTGCAGCCGTGGTCTCGAATTGCCTTTGAAACCTCCAACGCGCCGCAAGTGCGCCCTGGGTGCAGAAGAACGATCTGACCATCCACCAGATGCGGCGCGATGTTGGCAGCCACTTCTGCATGCGCGGACGAAGGCAGCACAACCATGATGACTTCCATGTCTTTGATGGCGTCACCGATCTGGTCAGTGACCAGTGCCAGTATGCCGAATCCATGCGGTACGTTTTCGTCCCCGTCCAATTCGATGCCGCCGCGTTTTTTGATGACTTCAATGTGACTCATTGTGCGGTTGTACAGCGTGACGGTGAATCCCATCAACGCGAGATGCGCCGCCATTGACTTACCGCCATGTCCTGCACCAATGACTGCGAATTTTGTTGCCATGTGAACCTCCTTGTGTGAATATGCGTAGGTGCGAATCAAGAAGGGTCGCCCCTACTTGATAATTTTCTCGATACGCTTCTTTTCTGAAATCGGCTTGCCCTTTTTATCAACCACCACACTCGCACCATCCACGATGCGCGTGAGAACTTGCCCGCGACCGAATTTATTGTTGCGGAGTTGGGGTGCATCCAACAAGCCTGAAGTGACGGCGAGAGTCAAAGTCGCAGGATCCGTGAGCGGGCCGGAGGAAGAGGCGGAGAGTCCGCGAATCGCATCCAGTAACAGATTCGCATCCTTCACCAATTCCTTCACGCGCTTTTGAATCGCAGGGTCCTTGGTCATATCGGGTGCGCCCATCGCATTTTGAATCGCGCGGCGCACGATCTTGCTGGCCTCGATGACATCATCACCTGTGGCGGCGTGATCGGCTTCGGTGTGACCGACGATGTGATAAATATCGGGTTTGAGCGCCATTTGCAAATAGGTGGCAGCGGCGAGATGTCCGCGTGCGGCGTCGGTGTCGAGCGGATGCGAAAGCAATCCGATGCGAGTTTGTTTGAGCACTCTAAAATTTTCATTCTCCAACGGTTTGACCATCTCCATCACCGCCAGCATCTTCGCCAGATCCATCGCATCTGACGCGCCAGGCGGACTGTTGAACATCATCTGCGCGATGTAATCCTTCACGCCGAATGCGCGCGCGTTATACGCCGAAAGATACGCTGCCACCACAAAGGTCACATCCGACGAATCGCGCATACCCCAATGATGCGGCTCGTTCAGCTCAACGGGAATATTATTTTCACCGTACCATTGCATCACGCTCTGATGCTCGCGGATCGAACCTTCCAAATCCCACGGACCGCGCCCATCCATTTGGTTGAACCAAAATAAAGGAATGGCGCACCATGCAATATTGATCGTGCGCTTATACATTTCTGCGAGTTTTATAAAATCATCTGTCCCCGAATACGTGCGCAAGAGCGGATAATTCCCCCGTCGGCTTGCCTGATACAACGCGCGGTAATCATCTTCCGAGCGCACTGGTACACCGCCCGCACCCTTCTGCCGCGGGTTTTGCCGCTCAGGATGATAAAAATTTTCCTGCGCATCCTGATCAATGCCGAGCGAGATAACATCCAGCGCGTGCGCATCGGCAATTTTTTTGATGCCCTCGATCGTCGCTTCCATTGTCGGCAAACCAAAATGATGACGAAGAATCGGATACGGAGATTTCCATCGGATGCGTTCCACCGTCGTCCGCGGATAATCCGCTTCGGACTTAACGGTGGCTGGGTTGCCTTTCAGGTAACTCAACACCTCTTCGACCTGTTCACTGCCATCAAACGTCTGCTCGAAAAATCCAAGCGACTTGACGCGCTCCACCACAGGCGGAGTTCCGCCAAATGCAAAGCGGACTCCCGCTTCATGTAATTCCGATGCGGCTTCAGCAAACTCACCCAACAAACGTTCGCCCGTCTCAGGCGTGAGCCGATACGAGATACCAACCATATCCGCCTTTTCGCGTTTGACGGTTTTTAGCACCTCATTGATCGGCACAGCCGGACCGAGAAACACGGTCTTCCATCCCGCCGATTCTGCGAGACGCAAAAAGTTCATCACGCCCGCCACATGGACGCATTCACCAAGAGCTGCTGCAACAACAGTCTTTGTCATAAATATGCTCCTTTCGACATTTCTACATATGCGTGCTTCCCCCCTGCAAATCCCCTGAACATGACATAAAACCCCAAATTTTTTATACCATACTTTTTTGGGGTGAGTCAAATTTCATCAAGTGTTAACAAAAAAGCATCTCGAATAGATCAAGATGCTTCAAAACGCTTGGGTATGTTGAATTCAACTTACATCTGAACGATACAAGCCGCTTCATCTTTCACGATCACGCTCTCCCCATTTGCAAAAGTGACCGTGGTCTGCTCGGAACTGCGCACGATGGTGAGTCCCTTGTATTTGATCGTCACGGGCCAGGGGAAGAGATTGCGTCCCTCCAACCGCACCCGCGCGCCGGAAAGAACCGTCACACCCAGGGCTTGCATGAACAAGCCGACAGGCGCAAAACCCGTGAGCGAATTGCGTTCGCCAATGCCCGCTCCCGTCTCTGCGTGATAGCGTTGATAAAAGGCGCGGTTCTGTTTCAGGTTTTGAATGACTGCATTCATCAAATGCGCGGTCAGGCGCGTGGCTTCAGCACGGAAGCCATACGCGAGCAAACCTTCCGCGATCAGGGTGTTCCACGGCAGGCTCACGCTCAACGACACCAACTCTGCTTCAGGGTCGGGAATGTTCGGAAGCGAGGGCAAGCCAAATGGTCGGTTGAAGCGTTCGGCGCTCATCATGTTGCGTCCGATCATGGCGTTGGCGCGTTGTTCGCCCACCATTCCCGCCCATAACGGCAGCGCCAGCGTCAGGTCTTCGCCGGTGGTGTCGATGATCTTGATGTTGATCTTGTCTTTTTCTTCCAGCCCCGCCACACTCACCCGCCCGATGCGCGAGAAGACGGTTTGAGTGGTTGCCACCAACCCGCCCGTGCGCCACTGGAATTGATGCCCGGCGATGACTTCCACCTCGCCTTTGGATTTGGTGAAGTATTCGCTGATCTCCACTTCCGGGCGCTTCGCGGCTGGACTTTTGGTCTGGATCTCCACCAGCAAGCGGACCGGCGTCTCAGACTCGAATTTGGGGCGCATGCTTCCATCGCCTTTGCGCTTGGCGATCACTTTGCCGATACAGACCTGCCCCGTTTCCCGGTCGCGATAGGCATAGAAACTATTGCGTGATTCCCAGCTTGCTTCAACAGATTCTTTTACCTTCTCTGTCTGCGTGGTGATGAGGGTTGTTTCTTCCTCAGGTTTTCGCAACTGACGCGCGATCTTTGCGAGCATTTGCGCTTCACGGTACAGCATGGCTTCCAACGACGGGCTGTGGACGAACGAAATACCCAATCCCTGCGACCACGGATGCCAGACATCGAAGAGCGGATTATCTTCAAAACCTGTTTGCAGAATGTGATCCCATTCGGGTGTGCCGTTGCGGTTGCTGTCGTGCCGCCCTGAGAACCACGACCAGAAGAATTTCACTAATTTCGGATAGGCTTCCTGAAGAAAGTCTTCGTCTTGTGTGAGTTTGAAATACGCCCATGTCATGCTGGCGAGGATGGGCATGCACAGGAACTTTCCGCGCTGACCTGCCAGCCCGGGTTTGCCGTCTATTTCGCCGTCTTCGTCTTGTGTGGCGAGGAAGTTGAGCAGGAGATGTTTCGTCACCTGTGGCGTGGCAGATAAAACGCTGGACAGGTAATACGCATCCAGCGCGAATTGACCGTTCCATGCGGGCGGATAATCGGTGCCGTCTCCTTTAGGGGAGTGTCCGTTATCGGAGTGGCGGGTTTGTACGAAACTTGGGTTGGGAAGTGCGCCGTTGTTGCTCATGAAAAGGGCGTGCGCGGCTTTTTGGCTGAAGGCAAGCGCGGCATCCCAATCGGCATCGCCGGTGCGGATGTCGAGTGTCTGGCTGGCGTCGAGCATTTCGATGCGGGCGAGTTCTGCCTGCCACGGGCGCGCGGCGGTTTTGCGGGCCAAGTCAAAGCCTGCTGGGATGGTGTCGAGGGCGGCTTGGGCAAAGGATAATGTTCGAGTGGCACCAGGACCAAGCTCAAGGTCGAGAAGAAGCGAGGCGTGGGGACCCGGTCCATGTTTGGGGCCGCCGGTCATGAAGATCACGGGGGCGATTCCGCTGGTTTGTCCCGCCAGGATGTTGACGAGTTGTTGCTGGGTGGGGATGATGGATTGCCCGTTGAGGTGGGAGAGGGTGGCGCACACTTCCAGTTGAATCTGGCGGGTGGCGGTACTTTTGTTGGTGAGGGTCACGCGCCCTGCTACGGCATGTGAGTCGGGAACCCAGAAATCGACCGTGGTTTGAAGGTTTTCGAAGGGAACAAAATCGAGGGTTAGGAAGTTTGGGTAGAAGCGGCGCAGTGACGGTTTGCCCGCAAAGGTGTTTGGATCTTTAACCGAGTTGCCGCCTTCGGTGAAGCGTAAAAAAATGCGCATCGAACGTGCGCGCAAACCGAAGGTTGTATGTAAGCCGATGGCAGACCGTTCAGGGTCATTGCTGCCGAGTTCCACGTCCCAGATGTGATCGTTGGAGTAATCCGTCTGGGTAAGGCGGGCATCTGCCGCCAATGTCAGGTGGAGCGGGTCGCCAAGGCTGAGTGACCAATCTCGCATGGCGCTAATTGTACGGGCAGAGTGGCAGTTGGTCAAACGGGTATAATCTTGAATACGTCTGATAAGTCTGATTTGTCTAACAGGTCATACAAATTGGCAGGTCTGTCCAATCGACTTGTATGACCAATAAGACCTGTAAGATCATTAACGAGGAGAGCACACATGGCTGGACTTTATTTCGAAGAATTTTCCGTGGGGCAAACTGTCACAACCCTGTCGCGCACGGTGGGCGAAGATTCCATCAATGCCTTTGCCGGGTTGACGGGCGACTACAACCAGATTCACACCGATGCCGAATTTGCAAAGAACACACCGTTCGGCCAGCGCATCGCGCATGGGCTGTTGGGATTATCTGTCGCGGTCGGCTTGATCATGCGCACCGGCCTGCTCGAAGGCACGGTCATCGCCTTTCGCGAAATTCAGGAATGGAAGTTCGTCAAACCCATTTACATCGGCGACACCGTCCATGCGGTGCTGACCATCGCCGAAACAAAAGCCCTGCCGCGCATTGGCGGCGGCGCGTTGATCGCCCATGTCGAAGTCCGCAATCAAAGCGATGAAACCCTGCAAAAAGGTACGTTAAATTTACTGGTAATGAGCAAGCCCAAATAGAAAGCAAGATAGGTTTGAGCAATGACAAACGAAGAAGATGAAGTCGAGAAACTAAGACGACTGTTACGCTCGGAAGATGAGACCCGCATGGATGTAAACCCTGCGCCTCAAACTCCGCCCAAGCCTGGTCCCGCCCAGATGGGTGGTACCAGGCCGCGATTTGCCCGCCCCGCCCTCGACGAAAACAACATGCCGCTGCCCAACCGCGTCGAAGAAACCGACCTCGATGGGACACGAGTCACCCCTGCGGCCTATCGCACGAATCAAGCGTCAGGGGGGCAGGGGCAAAGGCCCACATACCAGCCTCCAGCGAGTCAGCAGCGCCCGGTCTATCAGCCGCCCGTCAATCAAAATCAGGCATACACGCAATATACGCCTGCGCGTCCGGCAGAAGCTTCTGTTTGGAATAAGTTTCTCGGCGTTCTCAAAGGCAATAAAGGCTGTCTGCTGCGCGGAACGGTCATCTCCCTCTTTTTGTTTGTCTTCATCGGTTTGTGCGGTGCGTCGATTCTTGTGTATCAATATTCCATCATCGCCAGCGCCCTGCCAGACGTAAGCGATCTGCGCGAACGCACCTCGCAATTCCAGACCACGCGCATCCTTGATCGGAACGGACAACCGCTCTACGAAATTCTCGACCCAACAGCTGGACGCCGCACCTATGTGCCACTGGAGGATATTTCTCCGAATCTTATTGCGGCAACAATTGCAACAGAAGATAAAGAGTTCTACAGCAATCCCGGCTTCGACCCCATCGCCATTGTCCGCGCCTTGTGGCAAAACTATATTACCGATGGTCAGGGCGGAGGCGCATCCACCATCACCCAACAGTTGGCGCGCGCTCTTTTGCTTACTCCTGAAGAACGTACTCAACGGACCTACACCCGTAAGACCCGCGAGATCATTCTCGCTGCGGAGATCACCCGCCGCTATTCAAAGGATGAGATCCTCGAACTGTATCTGAATGAGATCTATTACGGCAACCTCGCCTATGGTGCAGAAGCCGCCGCTGAAACCTACTTTGGCAAATCTGTTGAAGACCTGACGTTGGGAGAAGCCTCCTTTTTGGCTGGCTTGCCGCAATCCCCCGCTGTCTATGACATTTACAACAACCCCGATGCCACCCTGCTTCGTCAGCAGCAAGTGCTGGTGTTGATGTTCGAGCTCAGCCAGCAGGATGGCTGTATCGAGGTCAGCAATAGCCCGGAGCGCATCTGTGTCGACCCGATGTCTGCCACTCAGGCTGCCAATGAGATGAAGTCGTACTCCTATCGTACGCCGTCCTTTGGGTCAACCTATCCGCATTGGGTCAACTACGTCCGCACAGAATTGGAAAAGTTATACGACGCGCAGACCATCTACCGCTCTGGCTTTG
>VGOX01000030.1 GCA_016875755.1 Chloroflexota bacterium | reverse complement strand
TTATTGTTATAATGTTATAACATTTAGCCAGAAATCAGGTTCCCATGCTAAAAGTTGACCGAAGTTCACCCTTACCACTCCACTACCAACTCAAACAGCACCTGCTCGAGAAGATCGAATCGGGTGAATGGAAGCCGAATGATCTCATCCCCTCTGAACAGGAGATGCAGAATTCGTTCGGTTTGAGCCGTATTACGGTGCGTCAGGCGTTGAGCGATCTTGTCTATGAAGGCTTACTCATCCGAGAGCGCGGACGTGGGACGTTCGTCGCACCGCCCAAGATGACGCACAGCCCCGAAGAACGCAAAAGCCTCACCGAGTTCATGACCGAGAAAGGCATCAAGCCAGGTTGGCAGGTCATCGAAAAAGGATTTGTCGAAGCCAATAAAGAAGTCGCGGCGAATCTCAAACTTCCACACAAGACCCGCGTGTATCGTGTTCGACGTTTGCGCATGGCGGCAGATGAAGCCATCGGGCAGCACACGGCTTATTTGCCAGAATCAGTTTCAGGTCAAATAAATGAAGCGGGGCTTCTGGAAGGCGGATCGCTCAACTACATCAGTCACATCCCGCAGATGGCGACATCCCATGCGACTCGTTCCATCGAAGCCGTTGCCGCCTCAGACCTCGACGTGAAGCTGCTTCACATGTCTTTGGGTTCACCTGTGCTGATGATTCAACGTGTGGTGTTGAGCGCGGCTGGCGAACCGCTGGAGTTCTTGCAAGCCCGTTATCGCGGCGACCGATTCAAATATCAAATTGGAGATTAACATGACGAAGAATTATGGCGACCCGAAATCAACTATTCCCTATCAATGCTTCATGGGACGATGGGAAGGCTTGTGCAAAACATTCACACCCAAGGGCGATTTTATCGAAGCCTCTGCGGTACACATGGATGTGTATTGGAACGAGATCGGCAAGAGTTGGCACCTGATGGAAGACTTTGAGAATTTATATGGTGTAGGAAAAACTATTTTCAACTCCGACATTTCCACAGACGGAAAATATTGCTGGGCGACGAGCGAACAATTGAGCCTGAACGGCACAGAACTCACGCCGTATAACTACGTCTTCACTATTGATAGCAAAATCTCCAATACCCTCGTTCACAACAATCATTATTTTATTGACCCGAACAACCGTCGCATCATCACGCACAAACTGCGTGAAGGCAACACGCACATTTTTCAGATTCAGGATTTTGTGAGAATTCAACAACCTTAGAGACGATGGACGATAGACGATGGACCATGGTCAATGGTCCATCGTCTATCGTCAAAGAGGAGAGCCATGATCATCCAAACCGCCCTCGAAGGCACCCCCAACTTCGCTATCGAACAACCCGACCATACTCGCACCTGCGGTCAACTCGCACGTGCATTTGGCAACACGGACTTTTCTCAACCTGCGCCACGCGATCTCGTCGTCTATATTGTCGAACATCACGACGAAGGCTGGGCACCCATCGACGCGTTGCGCGAACAATCGCCGACCACAGGCTTGCCGCATCACCTCACGCAGACTCCCATTCAATATCTCATTCAAACCAGCAAAGGCTCGCCCGAGTTCAATGAAAAACATCACGCTTATTGCGGCTTGCTCTCGTCGATGCACACCTATGGTTTATTCAACGGACGCTATGGTCTTTCGGATTTTATTTTCATCGACAAGATTTCCGCAGAGCACAAAGCCGCCGCAGATGCGATGCTCGCAGATGAATTGACTCGCCAAGCCCGCCTCAAAGCGGACCTCGGAACTGATTCCACCTCCCAAGCTTGGATCGAAGAGAAAGCCTTGTTCAATAACTACAAACTCTTGCAGTTCTTCGATACCTTGGCGTTGTACTTCCACACCACTCATGCCGAAGGACGCAAGGAAGGCAAATTCCTCAACGTGCCCGATGGTAAAGGGACAGATCACACTGTCAGCATCGCCCCGCGAGAAGGCGGTTCATATACGCTCTCCCCGTGGGTCTTTGAAGGTGACTCGCTCGAAGTCTCTGTCGAAGGACGCTACATCACCGCTCAGCCTCAAGGCGCAGACTTCAAAGCCATTTTCGATAACACACCCAAAGAGAAGCAAACCTATAAACTGGTGCGCGGATAAGAACGACCGCGGACGATAGACCGCCGACCATAGACATGCTTTGATGGTCTATCGTCCATGGTCTATGGTCACAAAACAGACTCACTCCATGACAAACTCTCCCATCCAATTCAAGCAAGGACTTGGTCGCTGGGCAGGCAATGCCGAAGTGTTCGACAGCAAAGGCTGTTTCCTCGGCAACGGCTCGGACTATCGCAACGTGCAATCGCTCCCCGAAGGGCGTGTGCGCATTGACGTGTCTTTCGTTGGTCCCTTCAAACATAGCGGACATTACTTCATTCAAGAAGAAGGCGACCACCGCCTGTACGAAGGTCCCGCCAATATCGGATATGCCGAAACACTTAGTGAAAACCTTGTGGATGCCAATGCATATTGGTCAGCACTTGGGTTGAGTCAACGCTTCTTCTTGATGATCGTGGATGGCAATTTGCAACTCTCGCTTGCTCAAATGTCCCGCGGTGAACACATGATGTATGTCGTTGTTGGACAAAACGACCGCGTGCCCGAAGATACTCCCGTACCACAGCCGACTGTCGTTAGCGGCACCCATTACGACTTGCACGACGATCCTACTTCAGGACGCGGCGAGATTCTTTTGCATCGACCTGGGCGATGGAGTGGTGAACTCTCCGCGTTGGATGGTGAGAGAAAACCGCTAGGCAAGAAACTTTACGAAGAGACCATTACTCCTGTCAAAGAAGGCATGATCGGACTTCGTATCGAAGGCGGCTCATTCGGTCCAGAGATTCGCAAGATGTTACTGGTCACAAATCAATGGCAGGCGTGGGCAACGGATGACTCGGAAATCGTCGGCAGTTACTCTCTCAGCGGCGGACGTGCTTTGAGTGGACAGTTCTATCATCGTGAAGCGCATCTGCGCTGCTGGCGGCGCGAAGTGGTGACGCTCGACGGTTCGCGCAAAGCCGTTGTTCAACATTGGTATTGTGGCGGGCAACGCGTCGGGTCGCAATTCGGTGTGATGGAGTTCGAAAGAGCGTGACCCAACCTACCTTCCTCGGTGACTGGCTTGTGAGCGAATACGTCTACACTCCTGCAGGCGAATATGCGGGTGTGATCCATCAACGTCGCAAACTCCAGCCGCAGGGAGATGTGATCCGCGTCATCCAAATTTGTGAGCCTGTCAAAGTTGCGGATGGGATTTCGGAACAGGCCCAATCTGTTGTTGAGATCATGAACCAACGGGTTGGCGAGTTTGTCTTTGACTTGAAGATCGTCGGCAAGGCGCGCCATTACCTCGGTGAGGACGTGGTAGGCGGCGGGTTCTCATGGAAAGACGGTGTGCTCACTGCACGAGGCATGTGGACACGATTTGGCTATAACTTCACATCATTTTCGATATTGGTCAACCCGAACCGACAAGTCACTGGCGGAAAGTTTTTCAATGCCAATGAAGAAGTTGCGACCATTGTGGGTGTGGGCGTCCCTGAAAACGAAGGCTTTCCGATTTTGAAGCCGACGCAACCAGGCGGCGATTATCACGGTGAACGTTATTTGATCTCACCCGAGGGTGAGTTGCTTGAAACCAGCGCGATTACCGCCAACGATGTGACCTTTAATGAGACAGAAGGCATGCGCGGACGTCAAAAGCTATACGGCGCTTTGCGCGAGATCGAAGCCGTGACCGCTCCTGGTGAAACGGTCTCATGGCTGGAAGTGAACGACGAGACGACAGGCATGGTCGCAGGTCTGTGCAAATGGAACCGCGACGAAAAACTACATCATGTGCATGTGTATCTTTTGAGGAAATCTTTGTGATCCGAGCTCTCTTCCACGCCACGACTCTTCCGAATGCAAGTGCACCGTATAACGTGCTGCATTTGAAAGTTTATTATCCTGCCGCACCGACCAACAGTGACGCGGAACGGATGAGCGGCGTGATTCCTGCGGATAAAACATCCGTGCCGATGCCAGTAGTGATCTTCTTCAATGGCATCAACGTGGGCATCGAGAGTTATCACTGGCTGGCAGTGAAATTGGCGGAAGCAAATATTGTCACAGTGATGTACACCCATGTGGCAGAAACTCTGCCTGGCGTGATCGGGTTGACGCCTGCGATTGATTTATCGAAAGTAAAACCTGACACGTATGGAAGCGGCGCAACCTGCCCAGCGATTCAACCGATCCTGAATTCGCTGATGCAGTTGAATGACGATGAGAAGAGTCCGCTGTGTGGTGCGATGGATCTGAATCACATCATCCTTGGCGGACATTCTGCGGGCGGCACAGTCGCTTTGCAGAACGCGCAATTCTTTGCGCAGGTGAAATCGGTCTTTGCGTATGCAGGGCATACAATGGCATCCACGATGTTGGGCTTTGAAGCGGGCACAGTGTTGAAGGTGGGGGACAAGTCGGTGATGCTGATGCGTGGCGATAGAGATGGTGTCATCGCTGCAAGTCGGGCGCGCTATGGGACGGAGGGGCAGGAAAAAGATCCAGTGGAGAAAACGTTTGACGAAGCGTGTCAACCGTCGGCGGGGGAAGAGGCGTTCGATGTCATCTTGCAAGGTGCGAATCATTTTTCCATCGCGCATCCGCTGGACGAGACGACTGGTCGCTTCTTCCTCGATATGGAAATGACAAGACCTACGGACGAAGTGCGTGAGCAGATCGCGAGTCTTGTGTTGGCGTTCATCAAGAAAATGGAAGTACGGGTTGGGCATGCTGTCATTCGAAAAAAATAAAAGGAGATAACCATGTTGAAGAATTTTTGGTGGCCGTTGGAATTTTCACACGTTGTAAAAGACAAGCCTATGCGCGTGACGGCGCTTGAGCAGGAGTTTGTTTTGTATCGCACGCCCGATGGCGCGGCGCATGTGATGAGTGATTTGTGTGTGCATCGCGGCGGGGCGTTGTCGGATGGTTGGATGGAAGGCGACTGCATTGTGTGCCCGTATCACGGCTGGGAATATAAAGCCGATGGTTCGTGCGTGAAGATTCCTGCTCACCCTGATCTCCCAGTGCCAAAGAAGGCGCGTGTGGATTCATACCCGACAGTTGAAAAGTACGGCTACATCTGGGCGTTCCTCGGTGACCTACCTGAAGCCGAACGACCTGCATTGCCCGACCTGCCTTACTTCGATGACCCGAATTTCAAAGTGGTGCGCGGCACGTTCGAGTGGCCTGTCTATTACGAACGCGCATTGGAAAATTCTCTCGATGCGGCGCATGCTCCGTTCGTCCATGGTGGAGCGTTCGGCAATCGCGAAGAGCCTGCCATCCCTGATTATGAAACCACACATCATCCTTTGGGCGCGGAGATGGTCGTGACGCTCAAGCCGAAGCGCAAAAATATCCCTGGTTTGTGGAAACGTTTGTATAAGGAAGAAGCCGAGCCCAAAGGTGTGCGTACCCGCGCCGCATTTTGGATGCCTTGCATGACCCTGCTCGAAGTGGAATTGCCAATGGGTCTGATGATCCTGTTCAACTTCCATGTGCCTGTCGACGAATACAAGACCATCACCAAGTGGACACAGCTCCGTACATTCTTCAAAGGCAACTGGGCTGATGGCGATGCACTCAAACGTGTGTTGAAAATTTTCAATCAAGATTATCCGATCGTGCTTGCGCAACGCCCCGAACTTTTGCCTTATGACATCGGCGCAGAACTTTCTGTGAAGTCTGATGGCATTCAAATCGCTTATCGCAAAATGCGCCAGAAATATATCGACATGGGTTGGCAGATCGATATTCATCGCATCAAGAAAGAATTCGGTCGTCAGCATGCCGTGGTCATTCCGTCGCCCGCGCGCAAGGAAGTCCCCGAGCTCGCCAAGGCATGGGTATTGAAGGAAGTGCCGACGGTCGATGTGAAGAAGTTGGACGATTGACGATAGACCACAGACGGTAGACCGCTCACCAAATATTTCTATGGTCTGTCGTCCATGGTCCGCGGTCGAAACTGAAATCAACTTTATTGGAGACTGAACCATGTCCTTACCGCAGCAACTTTCGTTAGGTGCTTTAGAGAAGATAAAAACCCGCTTCGGACTCACCGAGGTCGGGTCGCCATACCTGAGCCTTTCCTCACCGATGAGTCCTGCTCCCGTTGG
Source organism: Chloroflexota bacterium (assembly GCA_016875755.1). Taxonomy (GTDB): domain Bacteria; phylum Chloroflexota; class Anaerolineae; order Anaerolineales; family Villigracilaceae; genus Villigracilis. Next base: position 5,591 of record VGOX01000030.1, on the reverse strand, counting down.
CTCTCTCCGTTTGTTCAGCGGAGATAAGGTGCATAAGATGGTTTATATCGGTTTGGTCGTTCCGCCCATCGGACTCGACTCGCACATGATCTTTGCCTTCACCAAGCCTGAGAGCCACATCCCGCACTTCACCTTGGACTCGGTCATGGCAGGTCCGCACTTTGCTTTCCATCTCGACTTGATTCCGCGTGCGGACCTTGGCGCGAACCTCAAGTATCTCAATACTGTCTTCGATAACTTGACTCCCATCTTTGATGAAGCCAAGAAGATCGAAGGTCTCACGCCTGCACAGTTGGGTCCCAAGCAATATGCGCTCATGTCCCCGTGGATGTTAGCGTATCGCGCAAGTGAATCCGCGTTTGAGCAGATTCAGACTCCTGTGAATGGTTATCTTGAGCATTGGTTCAATCTTGTCGAGAACGGCGTCCCTGCGGATGCTGTGCCGACTGGCGATTTCGCCGTCCGTGACCAACTCAACCGCAACGCCATCTTCGACCCCGAAGTGGATAAGGTTTGGGCGCAGGTGGAACGTCTTGTCGGTGCGGAGACGGGTACGAGGCTACGCGAGATTTTGAAGAATCAGGAAGTGGAGACTGCATGACCCACACCCAACAACCCTCTAACTGGCAAAAATCCATTGAAGGCGAATGGCATGGATTGCCATCCATCTTCGATACCGAAGGCAATCATATCGGCTACAACAAAGTCTATCGCTCTTCCGTGTTCGATAAGGAAAAAGGCGCGACCACGTATTACATGAACACGCACTTGCAGGATGCGACAGGTCCGCTGGTGGGGCGGTTTGAAGTCTCGGACATCTTTGCCTTTGGTGTGATCGACTCGGACAAAGACCGCATTTACCTTGGACCCGATTTCATTGGCGCGGGTCATCCCTACGGGACGCTTGTTGATGCGCATTACTACTCCCCAGGCTGGACAGGCGACTTGCGCACGATGGTTCACATCCTTCCCGACATGCAGACCCAGGTCTATTCGTCGCTGATCTACGATGGACCGAAGATCTGCACTGTGTTCAACGGCATTTACAAGGTCGCCTACGATTATCACGACAACTCTGAAACGAAATCTCGCATTGACGCCTTCTGCGAAACCGAACGTGTCAATGGACGCAACCCGCACATTTTGCCGTCGAAGAAGTCGGGCGCATGGGACGGTGAGATGATCGTCTACGGCGCGGATCAGGAAAAACTGGGCGTCAATCGAGTCCATATTGAATACAAACCGATTGATCTATTGCGCGCCGAAATGACCATTTCTATCAGCGGTGTGTTCGAGAAGGAATACAAATTCAACCGTTATCGTAATGGCAATCGTCACTTTTTTGAAGGCCCCGACCTGTTCGGCAATAGTTTCGGCTATGGGCGCGCGTTGTACACGTCACAGCATTTTTATGGCGAAGCGCTCAAGATCAAAGGTCGCGAGTTCATCATTGATGACAACTTCAATATGAGCGTGGTCTGGCAGTTTTACAAGTCAGACAAGATGCAGTACACGACGTTTGGCGTTCTTAATTGGAAGGAAGCATGAGCAAGGTTATTGTCATCACAGGCTCCACCAAAGGCATTGGCTACGGACTCGCAGAGGAATTTCTCAAACGCGGGCAGCAAGTCGTTGTCAGTGGGCGGAATCAAGAACGGCTTGATAAGGCTGTTTCTGCGCTTGCTGCGAAGCATAAGAATGTCGCTGGTTATTTGTGTGATGTTACAAAATATGACGATAACGAAAAACTCTTTGTTTTTGCTAAAGAGAAATTCGGGCGTGTGGATATATGGGTCAACAATGCAGGTGTTGCCCACCCAATGACCAACGTTTGGGATCTGCCTCTGGATGTGATCCAAGATTCTGTCAATGCCAATGTGTACGGTTCGATCTACGGTTCGCGTGTCGCCATCAAAGGGATGTTGGAGCAGGGTGGTGGTTGGATCTATAACCTTGAAGGCTTCGGCTCCAGCGGACGTACCATGGCTGGACTTTCCGTCTATGGCATGACCAAAGCCGCGGCTGCGTATTTTGGTAAGTCGCTGGCGAAGGAAGTCGCGAACACGTCTGTCCAAGTAGCAACTCTTCAGCCAGGCATGGTCATTACCGATATGATCACTGGTCAATATAAAACACCTGAAGAATTGAACAAGGTCAAGCCTATATTCAACATCATCGCCAACCGTGTTTCAGATGTTGTTCCGTGGTTGGCGGAGCAGATGCTTACCAATGAAAAGAACGGCGCAGAAATTCATTTCCAGCCGCGTTGGAAGTTAATGTTGAGATTTTTGACCGCGCCTTTTGTAAAGAGAAATGTCTTCGATTAGGAATTATTCATGACTTTTGATCCAAACGATTTCAAACGTGCCATGGGACAGTTCGCTTCGGGTGTGACGGTGGTCACATCCAAGCATGGCGAGACGCCCATTGGCATCACCGCAAGTTCGTTCACCAGCCTGAGCCTTGACCCGCCGTTGGTATTGGTATCGCTTAATAAAAAACTATTCACGCATAACGTCATCGCCGAGAGCGGATACTTTGCCGTGAATGTTTTGTCTGCGCGGCAGCTTGAGATCGGCATGCGCTTTGCGGGCATGAAGCCTGAGATCAAAGATCGTTTTGCTGGGCTGAAGACTCACACAGCGGTGACGGGCAGTCCGCTGTTGCCTGATTCATTGGCATGGGTCGATTGCACCGTTTGGGCGATGTATGACGGTGGCGACCACACTATTTTTGTGGGCGAGGTTAAGGACTTGTCTGTGTCAGAGTTGGACATGCCTCTTCTTTATCACAACAGGTTATGGCGTCGAAGCGAGGCGATTGAAATTCCCACGGTGCCGATGGAAGTTAATTTGGTCGAAGTCGGGCTGCGGGATGGAATCCAGCGTGAGGAGAAGTTCATCCCGACTGAGATGAAAGTGGAATACGCCTCTCTCCTCGCCGACGCTGGACTCAAGAATATTCAGGTTTCCTCGTTTGTGAATCCAAAGATCGTGCCGCAGATGGCGGACGCTGCTGAAGTGTTTGCACGTTTGCCCAAACGTGATGACGTGACCTTTAGCGCGTTGGTGCTGAACATGAAAGGCGTGGAGCGCGCGATCGCGGCGGGCGTGAAGCAGTTGGAAATGGGTGTGCCTGCCAGTGAAACGCTCGCGAAGAAAAACGCCAACACGACCGTTGAAGATGGAATCGCGGAGACTGCCGAGATGGTGAAGATGGCGCGTGAACATGGCGTGAAAGTGCGCGTCGGTGTGCAGGTGGCGTTCGGTTGTGCGTACGAAGGCAAGATCGAACAGGCGAAAGTCGTTTCGATGGCACGCAGATTTTTAGCGATGGGCATTGATGAACTCTCACTGGCAGACTCGGCTGGGCTGGGAAATCCGCAGTTGATCCGCCGCGTGGTGCAGGAAGTGTTGCCGCTGGCAGGGAATGTGCCTGTAGTCTTGCATTTGCACGACACACGCGGACAAGGCTTGGCGAATTTGTTGTCCGCATTGAAATCGGGCGTGACCATGTTCGATACTTCCTTTGGTGGACTCGGCGGTTGTCCGTTCATTCAGACGGCTAAAGGTAATGTCGCCACCGAAGATACCACGAACATGCTGCACGAAATGGGTATTCAAACGGGCGTCGACTTGAAGAAAGTCGGCGCACTGTCACGACGGATGGAAGAATTTCTGGGCAAGGAATTGCCTGCGAAGATGCATAAGTTAGTCTGACGATGGACAATGGACGACGGACGATAGTGACCATGGTCTATGGTCCATCGTCGAAAAATACTATGAACCAAACGATTAGCGAAAAAATCATTTCCCAACACGCAGGCAAGCCCGTGAAAGCGGGTGATATTGCCATTGTCCGCGTGGATGGAGTGATGGCGACCGATGCGACCGCGCCGTTTGCGATCAAGGCGTTCCGTCAAATGGGTGGGAAGAAACTTTGGGACGTTGAGCGCGTGTCGCTGATCATTGACCATGCTTCACCCGCGCCGAATGAGACGGTTGCGAACTTGCACAAGCTCATGCGCGATTTTTCTGCGGAGATGGGTTGCAGGTTGTACGACATCGGCGAAGGGATCTGTCACCAGTTGATGGTGGAGAATGCGCACGTCAAACCTGGTGACCTCTTCCTCGGCGCGGACTCGCATACTCCCACCTATGGCGCGTTGAACGCCTTCGGCATCGGCGTCGGTTCGACGGATTTAGCTGCGACGATGCTGACTGGCAAAACATGGCTCAAGGTGCCGAAGACCATCAAGATTACGCTCAACGGTGCATTGAAAAAAGGCGTGACCGCCAAAGACCTGATCCTCTTTCTCGTCAAAGAACTTGGTGTGGAAGGTGCGAATTATCAAGCCGTTGAATTCACAGGCGAGACGATTAAGTCCATGACATTAGCTAGTCGTATGGCGATTGCCAACATGAGTTCCGAAATGGGCGCGAAGACAGGCTTGGTTGACCCAACGGGACTCGACCTTTGGTATCCCTTCGAACCGACCTTTGCTGACAACGATGCAGAGTACGTCCGTGAATTAACTTTCGATGTTTCATCGCTTCGTCCGCAGATTGCAAAGCCGCATTCACCTGAGAATGTCGTTGACATTGACGAAGTGTTGGGTACGAAAGTCCAATACGCCTTTATCGGTTCCTGCACTAACACGCGCCTCGAAGATCTCCATGCCGCGGCGCAAGTGTTGAATGGCAAGAAACTTACCAGTACACGTCTCATCATTGCACCCGCCTCCAAAAAAATATTCAATGACGCGCTCAAGGATGGCACGATCCAAATTCTCTCCGATGCAGGCGCGACCTTCATCACCTCAGGATGCGGTCCATGCGTGGGCTCACATCTTGGTGTGCCAGGGGATGGGGAAGTGGTGATCTCATCCACCAATCGTAATTTTCAAGGACGCATGGGCAACCCCAAAGCGCAGGTCTATCTCGGTTCGCCCGCTGTTGTGGCGGCATCTGCGCTGGCGGGTGAGATTACGGAGCCAACAGAATGACCACCGCTCACGTTTACCCCGTCGACAACATCGATACCGACCGCATCATTCCAGGCAAATACACCAAAACCCTGGATATGTCCGCTCTGGCTTCGCATGTGCTCGAAGACCTTGACCCTGACTTTGCAAAAAAAGTTCATCAAGGCGATATCCTCGTGGCTGGAAATAACTTCGGCTGCGGTTCATCGCGTGAGCAAGCGCCAATCGCCATCAAAGCCGCGGGTGTTTCGGTAGTGGTTGCAAAAACTTTTGCAAGAATTTTTTATCGCAACGCCATCAACATCGGTCTGCCTGTCATCGAAGTGGAACATCACAACATTCAATCGGGCGATTCGATTTCGGTTGATCTTGAGAATGGCATTGTCACAAATCATACAAAGAACGAAACCTATCAAGCCACCAAAATGCCGCAACAGATGATCGACATTCTCAACGCGGGTGGGTTGGTGAATTATCTTATCCAACACGGCGACTATGTTTAGTAGACGACAGACGATAGACCATAGACCATGGTTGTCCATCGTCCATCGTCTATCGTCCGTGGTCGAGACCAGCCAATGACCCTTCATACTCTCTCCTCCCTCCG
>VGOX01000029.1 GCA_016875755.1 Chloroflexota bacterium | reverse complement strand
ATGGACAACTCAAGAATTATCTATTTGCACGGTCTCGAAAGCACCAGCCAAAGCGGCAAAGCCCGCCAGTTCGCCGAGAAATTCCCAGGCATGGTCACGCCCGATTTCACAGGCGAATTCGAAGAACGCATGGCACAACTCAAACCGATTTTGGGTCGCAAAAAGAACTGGACCATCATCGGCTCTTCCTTTGGCGGCTTGATGGGGACGGTCTTCACTTGTAAACATCCGTCTCAGGTGCGGAAGTTGATCCTCCTCGCCCCCGCCCTGCTAAAAGAACCCTTCGGCTCTTTCTTGGACCTTGATCCTGTTTCTGTGCCCACCATCATCATCCACGGGACAGCGGATGACATCGTCCCGCTTGAACCTGTCCGCGAAGTTGCCGAAAAATTATTCATCAACCTGCAATACATCGTCGTAGACGATGGTCACCGCCTGCACGAAGCGTTCAAAGAATTGAATTGGGAAGAGATTCTTGGGTCGGACAATTGACCGCAGACGATGGACGATAAATAGACCTTGAAACCCCTTCAAGATTAGTGAACCACCAGAACATGTTTCTGGTGGTTTTTCTGTGTAATGCTCCAACCGCGAAGGGATGATAAGATTATCGAAATTCAGCAGACCAAAATCCAAATCCCGAAGGGATGACATAGCCCATGACCACCCAACAACATATCTATTGGCATACAACCACAACCATGCCCAATGACTCAAACATTGCCCCGATCCCTGCCAAAGTGGATGTAGCGATCATCGGCGGAGGATATACAGGTTTGAGCGCGGCACGGACGTTGGCGAAGCACAACATAAACGTCGTGGTACTGGAAGCGGAAACGATTGGCTGGGGTGCAAGCTCGCGTAACGGTGGTATGACGTTGACAGGTCTCAAGCCCGCCATGCAAACGGTCATCAAAAATTATGGGCGGGAATTGGCAAAAGAGTTATTTCAGTGTTCGCTGGATTCAGTGGATATTGTCGAGAGAATTGTCAAGGAAGAGAGCATTGATTGCGGTTTTGCGCGGACGGGTCACTTGCTAACGGCAAATAAGCCGAAGCATTACGAGTCGCTGCAAGGTGAAGTGGACTTTATGGCAAAGGAGTTCAATCACAATGTGTGGCTTGTTTCGCCGAAGGATTTGCGTAGCGAGATCGGCACGGATATATATCACGGCGCATTGGTGGATGAGGTCAGCGGCGGGTTGAACCCCGCTCAATACGTCGCAGGGCTCGCAAACGCAGCAGCTCGGGCGGGAGCAATGCTCTGCGCGCGAGCGCGTGTCACCAAGATCGAGCGGAGAGAGAGGCGGTTCGTCATCCAAACAGAGAGGGGAAGTTTGGAAGCAGAATCCGTTTTGGTTGCGACGTCTGGCTATACAGGGAGTGTCACAAAAAAACTGCAAAAGAAGGTGATCCCGATCGGGTCTTTTATCATTGCGACGGAACGATTATCGGACGAACTTTCGCATGAACTCAGTCCGAAGAACCGCATGATCTTCGATTACAAACATTTTCTAAATTATTTTCGTCTATGGGATAACCGCATGATCTTTGGCGGACGGGCGGCGTTCTTTCCTGAGAATGAAAACACAGTGGCGCAAAGCGGGGAGATTTTGCGGCGTGAGATGATGCAGGTGTACCCGCAATTGAAGGATGCAAAAGTGGAATATGTTTGGGGCGGTACGCTTGATTTTGCGTTCGACGAAATGACGCATGTGGGCGAAGAAGATGGAATTTTTTACTCGCTCGGCTATGCAGGACATGGCGTAGCGATGGCAACATATTTGGGCGCGACTGTTGCTGAGGCAATGATGAAGAGGAATATCAAAGAACACCCGTTTGCAAAGTTTGGTTTCCCATCTGCGCCGCTGGGACTGTATAACGGCAACCCGTGGTTTTTGCCATTCGCGGGGCTGTATTACAAGATTTTGGATTGGGTGGAGTGACAAAAAAGGATTAAAATAGCGAAATATTTTTTCAACTCAGGAGGCTGTCATGGCAAAGACCAGCAAGCAAATGGAAGGCGATGTTTACTATCCATCCGAGCAAGTGGTTGCGCAGGCGCGTTTGAAAGATTGGGAAGCGCTGGCGGAAAAAGCAGGCAAAGACCTGGAAGGCTTCTGGGCAGACGAAGCCTCTGAATTGGAATGGTACAAAAAGTGGGACAAGGTACTCGACGACTCGAACAAGCCGTTCTTTAAATGGTTTGTCGGCGCACGGACGAACATCGTCCATAATGCGGTCGACCGTCACCTCAAAACACACCGCAAGAACCAACTGGCACTCATCTGGGAAAGCGAAGACGGCAAAGACCACCGCACCTATTCGTATTTCGCGATGAACCGCGAAGTCTCGCGCATGGCAAACATCATCAAAGCCATGGGCGTGCAAAAAGGTGAACGCGTCACCATCTACATGGGTCGCGTGCCTGAGATCGTCTTTGCCATGCTGGCTTGCGCCAAGATCGGCGCAATCCATTCGGTGGTATTCGGCGGCTTCTCCGTCGATTCATTACAAGGACGCATCGAAGACAGTAATTCAAAACTGGTCATCACCTGCGACGGCTCGTACCAAAACGGTAAAGTGGTCGAACTCAAATCCATCGTGGACGAGTCGCTCAAGAAATGCCCGAGCGTGGAAAATGTTATCGTCGTCAAGAGGGTCGGCAATGGAGTCACAATGGAAGCGGGGCGTGACCACTGGTATCACGACCTGTGCGTGCTGCCCATCGCCAACGGCAAATGTGTCACCGAAGAAATGGATGCGGAAGACCCGCTCTTCATCCTTTACACCTCTGGCTCCACGGGCAAACCAAAAGCCATCCTGCACACACACGGCGGCTATATGGTCGGCACCTATTCCACATTGAAGTACGCGTTCGACGTCAACGACATGGATCGCTGGTGGTGTACCGCCGACCCAGGCTGGATCACGGGTCATTCCTACCTTGTGTATGGTCCCATGATCGCGGGCATCACCTCCTTCATGTTCGAGGGTGGCCCCGCCTACCCGTATCCGAATCGCTGGTGGCAATGCATCGAGCGCTATGGCATCACCATTTTCTACACCGCCCCCACCGCCATTCGTGGGTTGATGCGCTTCGGCGAATCCTGGCCCAACAAGCACGATCTTTCTTCCCTGCGCCTGCTCGGCTCTGTTGGTGAGCCAATCAACCCTGAGGCATGGAAGTGGTATCACCGTGTGATCGGCAAGGAGAAATGTCCGATCATCGATACCTGGTGGCAGACGGAGACAGGCGCGTTTCAGATCACGCCGACGCCTGTTGTGCCTCTCAAGCCTGGTTCTGGAACCCGACCTTTCTTCGGTCAAAAAGCCGAGATCGTGGACGAACAGGGGAACCCCGTCCCTGATGAGACAGAAGGCTATCTCACACTGCTCAACCCGTGGCCCTCAATGCTCCGCACCATTTATGGTGACGATGAGCGCTACGTCAGCCAATATTGGAGCAAGTATCCTGGTCGCTACACCACAGGTGACTCTGCCAAGCGCGACAAAGACGGCTATTACTGGATCATCGGGCGCGTGGATGATGTGATCAAGGTCTCAGGTCACCGCCTTGGCACAGCGGAGGTAGAGTCTGCATTGGTCAGTCACCCTGCTGTGGCGGAAGCAGCGGCGATCGGTCTGCCCCACGATGTGAAGGGACAAGCCATCCACACCTTCGTACTCCTGCGGGCAGGCTTCGCACCTTCGCCTGAATTGGCGGAGGAACTACGCCAACATGTCGCCACCCACATGGGACCGATTGCGAGACCTGAGGATGTCAAGTTCCTCGATAAACTGCCCAAGACCCGTTCTGGCAAGATCATGCGCCGCGTGTTGAAAGCACGAGCGCAGGGATTGCCTGAGGGTGATATTAGTACGTTGGAGGAGTAAGTAACGAGTAATAAGTAAAAAGTAAAAAGACCTCCGAGATTTCGGCCCCTTCGTGGTGCTTCGCGAAAATCTCGGAGGTCTTTTCGTTTATAGCTTCTATATTCCGCCGCGATCTTTCATCACTTTGCGGATCTTCTTTTCGAGTTTATCGGCTTTTTTTTCCAATGCCGCAAGTTCGTCGAGATATGGTTGACCTGCGTCTTTATCAGGCAGGGAGTTGACGTTGATGCGGACGTTGTAACCCGCGGCAGTGAGCGAGGCGCGTGCCATGGCGAAGCCTGACATCGAGTCGCTGATGGCGTTGAGGTTGCCATGCTCTGCGCATTTGACGGCGAGTTCCATGATCTTGACAGAGTTCTCAGCCGAGTGCAATGGGATGTGCGCGGCGTTCATAGTCGCCACTTGAACGGCGGCGGTGCGGGCGGTTTGCTGTCCTTCGGTTTCCTTGGGAAGTTTGAATGCGCCGATGACGGCTTCAAATGAAGCAGCGTCGTCTTCGACGGCTTGGGTCATTTCAGCGCGGAGTTTTTCGGCGATGACATGCACGGCTTGCATCTCAGCTTCGACTTCGGCGTATTTCTTGCGTCCGATGGTGAGACCTGAGACCATTGCTACCAACGCGGCGCCCATTGCGCCAGCATACGCGGCGGCGGAGCCGCCCCCAGGAGCGGGTAAGGCGGAGGCTAATTCGTCCAAGAAAGAGGCAGGCTGGGGAGCAGAATGACCGTAGACGGTGGACGACGGACGATCTGCGGTCTGCGGTCCACCGTCATAGAGTCGCGACTCCAAAATTTGTTCTTTATCAAACTGATCCAATTGGGTGTACCAGACCGCCACATCCACAAGGGACTCTTGGGGAATCAGGCCGACGAGTTCGCTGTGATGGATGGCGACGCCATAGCGCTGGGCTTCACGGCGGATAAATTCGACCACGCGGGCAATCGGCGTTTCGCGGAAGTTGGTGAGGTTCATCGAGACTTGCGCGCGACCATCCACAAGCAGACCCAACCCCTTGACGTACCGCAGTCCGCCCGAAGAGTGACGCACCGCTTTGGCAATTTTTTTGGCGATCTCTACATCATCGGTGGTGAGATAGACATTGAAAGCGATGAGCGGATTGCGTGCGCCGATGACGGTTGCGCCCGCCTTCGGAAGTTTGCTGGGACCGTAATCAGGCTGGCGCACGGGGTTAGACTCGATCTCCGCTTTGAGCGCTTCATACTGTCCCTTGCGGATGTTCTCAAGATTGGTGCGTTCGGGTCTGGTGGCTGCCGCTTCATACAAATAGACGGGGATGTTGAGTTCGCTGCCCACGCGTTCGCCGAGGCGTTTGGCAATCGAAATGCAATCTTCCATGCGTGCGCCGCCGAGCGGAACAAACGGAACCACGTCCGTGGCGCCGATGCGCGGATGCGCGCCTGTGTGTGCGTCGAGGTCGATCAGTTCAGCGGCGGTCTTGATAGCGCGGAAGGCGGCTTCTTCGACCCCTGCGGATGTGCCTGCAAAAGTGAGCACGGTGCGGTTGTGGTCGAGGTCGGAGGAACGGTCGAGCAGTTTGACCTTAGGGACGGCTTGAATGGCGGCGACGATCTGGTCGATCACTTCAGGTCGGCGCGCTTCGGAAAAGTTGGGGATACATTCGATGAGTGGAGTAGTCATGTAGTTTGATAGTCTCTTGGCTGGGTGGTTTTGAATTGACTGGTATTGTCGTTATTATACCCAGCGTCGTCACAAATTGAGATTCCTTTCTGAGGAGGCTGAAAGCTGACAAAACAGCCTTTCGAAATTCAGATACAATCGGGAAAATTTTTTGTAAGAGGAAATTATCGTATGTTATATATTCGCGGAAATGCCCTTGGCTTGGCAATGTTCATGGTTGGCGGAGTGATCGCAGGAATCGGAGGCCTCGTTCTCAAACTGGGAGATGTTCCCATCATGCTCATGGTTGGGGTTGCCCTCTTCCTGATGGATGCCATCATTCGGTTGCGGGTGCGTCACCAGCCTGGCTGGCTCATGTCAAAACAGGTAGGTGGCTATTTCTTTTTTGTACCCGTCTGGTTGCTGGGAATCTTTGTAATCATCCTAAACATTCTGAACGGCATAAACCTCCTGCCGCAAAAAAAAAGGTAAGAAGGCATCCTAGAAAGGTAGGCCATACGCCAATTACAACGGTATAATCCCGCCCGTTATGAAAAACCCCTTCGACCTTGTCATCTTCGACTGTGACGGCGTGCTTGTTGAAAGCGAACCGCTCGCCAACCGTGTCTATGTGCAGTTATTTAGCGAACTTGGCTATCCGCTTGATTACGAAAAAACCCTGCATGAATTTCAAGGCGTCACGATCCATGACCGATTAGCCGCCTCTGCCCGAAAGTTCAACATCACCCCGCCCGCAGACTTCATCTCCGCATTCAACGAACGCCTCACCGCCTTAACCGAAACTGATCTCAAGGTAGTCCATGGCATTCACGCCCTGATAGAGAGTCTGACCGTCCCAATCTGCGTCGCCTCCAATGGCAGCCGTGACGAGATTACCCAACGCCTGAAAATTGCCAAACTGACAGAGCACTTCAACGGGCACATCTTCAGCGGATTGGAAGTGCCGCACCCCAAGCCCGCCCCCGATGTCTATCTCGCTGCCGCAGCTGCCTTTCGCATTCCGCCTTCCCGCTGCATCGTCATCGAAGACAGTATACTCGGCGTCACTGCCGCAATCCGTGCTGGGATGAAGGTCTATGGTCACACTGCGTACACACCCGCCAGGTCCCTGCAAGAAGCGGGTGCGATTCCCTTTGCGAACATGCACGAGCTGAAAGACATCCTTGCCATGCAGGCGGCTTAATCCATGCAAACTCTCGCAACTGAACGGTTGTCCCTTCGCCCATTTACCCTTGACGATGCGCCGTTCATCCTTGAGCAACTCAACGAACCTTCTTTCATCCAAAACATTGGTGATAGAAATGTCCGCACTTTGGAAGATGCCCGCGCCTATCTAACGAATGGCCCGCTCACCGGTTACGCAAAGAATGGCTTCGGCTTGTGTCTCGTCACCCTCAAAGAGACGGGCGAGACGATCGGCATGTGCGGCTTGCTCAAACGCGAAGCGCTCGAAGATGTGGACATCGGCTACGCCTTCCTGCCGCGCTTTTGGTCGAAAGGCTATGGAGTAGAAGCGGCACAGGCTGTCAAGCGATTTGCAAAAGAAACGCTCGGGCTGAAACGTCTCGTCGCCATTGTAGATCCTGTCAACACAGGTTCGATCCGTGTATTGGAAAAAATCGGTATGCGGTGCGAGAAAATTGTCAAATTATCTACAGACGATATTGACCTGAAATTGTTCGCCATCGATTTGTAACCCGCAAACACAAACACTTATCAACAAAGAAAGGGATATATTATGCGAAAAGAAACCATTGAACTTGAAAAATTACGTCAACGCATCGCCATTCTGGATTGGGAAGCAACCGATCTGGCTGAACAACTTGAACGCGAAAAACCAAGCGGGAAAAAATTGAAGTCAGCGGAAGAGCGGAAGGCGCAATTGGGCGCAGAGATCAAAAAGTTAATGGCGGAACTCCACGATCTCATCGCCAAAGGACCCAGGGAAGCCGTGGAGGAATGGGTCAACTGGCATAAGGCAGAACTGGATGAAATTATCCGCAGTGAACCCGATGATGGTGCAAACACCCGATTGGGAATGGCGCGCTTCGTATTGGCTGGCTGGGATAAGGTTCTAAAAGGCGAGCAGGATTTTGTCCGTATTAATAAGTATTTCCTAAAAGAGTACGTTGCCAAAGCCGAACAAACCTTCCCAAAGGATGAAGTGGCAACCCAAAAGGAAGCCAAAAAGAGTTCATGGAAGTTTTGGGAATGACGATATATTCAGTATCCGCGATCGCCAGTGTAAAAAATGGCCGTCGCGAGATCGAGGATGATAACTGGGGGGATGTCGTCTCGATCATTGAACTGGATCCGTCCCTGCCTGAGGAAGCGCTGTTCGAGCTCGAAAGCTTCTCACATGCAGAGATTATCTATTATTTCCATCTCGTTGAAGATACCAAGGTGGAAACGGGTTCACGGCACCCGCGCAACAATATGGAGTGGCCAAAGGTAGGGATACTCAGCCAGCGGGGTAAGAACAGACCCAATCGGCTGGGAGCAACCATCGTCAAGATCTTGAAGCGGGAGGGGCGTCACATCCACGTGCAGGGGTTGGATGCAATCGACGGCACGCCGATCCTAGACATCAAACCTGTCATGCTGGAATTTCTACCGCGCGAAGAAGTAACCCAGCCTGTCTGGGCAACTGAATTGATGAAACATTATTGGTGAGGTAAAGTGGAGCACATGAAAACCGTTCGGTTGCTGGTTGAAATGGAACGGTTTGACAGCGATGTACACACGGTAGTTGCCCCATAATCGGGCTGCAGTTTCGAAGATATAATTCTCTTTGAGGTTTTCATGACAAATCAAAACACCACAATACATATTTATCCAAAAAGAATTCTCATCGGGCTGTTGGGAATTATAGGCATTTTGGTTGCTCTAAGCATCTACGGGCAACGGATCAGATTTTTCGGAGTTGCCGACATCCGTGGCGCGTGGCATGAATTTTGGCTCGATTTGCTCATGCAAGCTTTCTATCTCGATGCTGAAGGCAATATTTCTACACACGTCAATGCTTTGTTATTGTTCCTCCCCGCACTTCTGCTTATTCTGATCAGTATGTGGAAAAATACAAACGGCGATAAATTCCGCCTTCACTGGCTAGGGCTTGGCTTGATCTTCCTTTTCCTTTCGTTTGACGAGGCCGCCGTCTTGCACGAACGTCTGATCAAACCCACGCGCGCCATCTTGGATACTGGCGGCATTTTCCATTTCGCATGGATCATTCCAGGTATGATCGTAGTAGCTTTATTTGGCCTGACTTTCCTTACGTTCTTTTTACATCTTGATAAAAAATTCAAAATATTATTTTTCTTCTCGCTGGCAGTTTACATTGGTGGTGTCATCGGCGGAGAAATGCTCAGCGGATATGTTGCCGCCAATCTCGGGCAAAAGAATTTCACTTATGCAGTCGTTGCAAGCATCGAAGAATCCATCGAACTGATCGGCGCTTCGCTCATTGCCTACTCCCTGCTTGAATACATCAGATACTACCTTCCTGATGGCATCACGGTAAAAATGACATGATGCCCGAGAGAACCATTACACACGCCGAACTCAAACGCAACACCGGAGAGCGGGGCACGCGAAAGTACATCGCCCATAATGGGATCGTGTACGATGTAACCGACTGTCCCAAGTGGCGGCTGGATATGCACGAGTGGCTGCACTTTCCCGGGCAAGACCTCACCAGCGAACTTCCCGAAGCGCCGCATGGCGAAGAAGTATTCAAGCATGATTGCGTGAAGATCGTTGGCAGACTGGAGTCCAACGTTTCCTGACGTTGGGAGGAACACATGTCAAACTTCAAATGGTGGCAAACGGCTGTCTTTTATCAAATCTATCCCCGCTCCTTTGCAGACGGCAACGGCGACGGCATCGGCGACTTCAAAGGCATCACCGAAAAACTGGACTATCTCTCCAGTCTCGGTGTGGATGCGCTCTGGCTCTCGCCGCACTTCCCCTCCCCAAATTGGGATTGCGGCTACGATATCTCTGACTATTGTAATGTCGCAGCCGAATACGGCACGATGCAGGATTTCAACCACTTCCTGTTTGAAGCACACAAGCGGAATATGCGCGTCATTCTGGACCTGGTGCTGAATCATACGTCGGATGAACATGCCTGGTTCAAAGAGTCAAAATCCAGCCATGATAACCCCAAAGCAGATTGGTACGTGTGGGCAGACACACCTCCGAACAACTGGCAATCCTGCTTCGATGGCGACGCGTGGACGTACGTCCCTGAACGAAATCAGTATTACTATCATTACTTTATGAAGCAGCAGCCAGACCTCAACTGGCATAACCCCGAAGTAAAGCAAGCCATGTGGGACGCTGCCCGTTTCTGGCTCGACCTCGGCGTGGACGGTTTCCGCCTCGATGCCATTGGCACCATTTACGAAGACCCCAAACTCACACCTCATAACGTCCCAATGAATCTGGCAGAGTTGCGCCGCTTCTCCGAACTTGCCAAAACGCCCAAAGAGATCAAACTCAAGGATAAATACTGGTACGACATGTTCAAAAATCAGTGGGGGCAGCCCGCTGTGCATGACCTGATGAAAGAACTGCGCGCCATTCTCGATGAATATGACGGCGACCGCGTACTCATCGGTGAGGATGACAATATCTCCTTCATGGGCAATGGCGCGGATGAGCTACACCTTGTTTTCAACTTCCCGCTCATGCGGGCTGACCGCCTCACACCTGACCATGTCCGCAAGAACCAAAAGGAACGCCTTGCCCAATTGGACGCATTAAAAAAGGAACGCGGCTGGGGCTGCAACACACTCGGCAACCACGACAGTTCCCGCCTTTACACGCGCTACGGAAATAAGCTCCACGACACTGAGCTTGCACGCCTGCACGCAGCACTTGTGTTGACGCTGAAAGGCACACCCTTCCTCTACAACGGCGAAGAGATCGGCATGACTGACTACATGCTGACTGACATTTCACAAGTCAAGGATACGATGGGCTCATGGTATTACCATGCCATCGTCACTGAGATGGGCGTACACCCCGAAGAAGCCATGCTCCGCACCGCCGAAATGACGCGTGACAAGAACCGCACACCGATGCAATGGTCGAATAACCCCAACGGCGGTTTTTCCCCGCCGCTGGCAACTCCGTGGCTGCCCGTCAACCCGAATTACAAGAACGGCATCAATGTTCTCGATCTGGAGAAAAACCCAAGTTCCCTGCTGAACTATTACAAACACTTGCTACACGTCCGCAGGTCATCGGTGGCTTTGCAAACGGGTGAATATATTCCTTTACAAACTACAGCGAAAGAATATCTCGCTTTCGTACGCCAAGCCGCAGAGCAGACAGTTTTGGTCATTTTGAATTTCTCAGAACATCCGCTTGAGATGGACTTCACCCGAAGCAAAGAGATCAAAAAACGAAATCTACACCTGTTATTCTCCAGCGCGGAACGGCGCGGCGGGGAATTGACCTCGCCATTCAAGATCGCTCCGTATGAAGTGTTTATTGCCAAAGTGATACATGAGTAAAGTAAAGCCAAAGGCATTCGCCACCCTTTGCGGACGCATCTTCCGCGATACGGACCCGCAGTATTTTCCTTCTGCCGAACATCGCGGAAAGCGCATCCTACTCTGTACGGATGCCTGCCTCGGCGCATTTCTCGCCGACCCTGATGTGTTTTGCAAGGTTCACCGTAATTCAGATAAAACTGCCGCGCGTATGAAGAGTGAAATTCAACACCTTATAGGTCTTTGGAGTACGTATGATTCCACCAAGAAAAGCGATTGAGTACGATAGATACGAATTCAAGAAATGGGAGCATTTCAACGCGGAAACTATTGTTGAAACTCCCGTTTCTTTAACCGTGAACGGGCAGGTGTGGATCTCGTTCATGTGTACGCCCATTCACCTCGAAGAACTGGCGGTGGGATTTTTATTCAACGAAGGCATTATCACAAGCATGAACGATGTGGCGGATGTCCGTGTGTGCGAGCATGGTGACAATGTGGATGTGTGGCTGGAATTCACTACAGAGCAACCGACCAATTGGCGCAGAACGTCTGGCTGTACGGGCGGTGTGACGGCTGTTGACCTGCTCGCGAAGCCAAATGTCTCACTTGCAGAGAACAGGTTCCAGGTCCAGCCTGAGGCGATCATGGAGATGGTGGACAAGTTATTCGAGTCACAGGAGTTATATCGCGATACGGGCGGGGTGCATACATCCGCTTTATCAGACGGTGAAAAAGTTTTGCTGGCGGCGGATGACATTGGCAGGCATAACACGCTGGATAAAATCGCGGGCATGTGTTTGA
>VGOX01000028.1 GCA_016875755.1 Chloroflexota bacterium | reverse complement strand
GTCTTGACCGTCTCAGGCGAGATGCTTAACTGAACCCCGATCTCTTTGTTGGTATATCCCAAACATACCAACGCGGCAACATCTCGCTCACGGGGTGACAAGGCTTCCCATTTGTGCCATAGTTCATCGAAAGAATAATATTGGGTGAGGCCGGCAGCCAGCAGGTCATGGATCAACTCGTCTTCAGGACGCCCTTCGTGCTGGGAGAGGGTGGTCAACGTGACATGCATGGACTCGCTGACCTGATACTTACGAGGGGCGGATATGGGGCGCAAGCCTATCATAGCCAATAATTTGTGCCAGATAGACATGCTGGGATTATAACAGAACAAATGTTCTGTTTATCTAATCAAAGGCAATAAAACAGGGCAAGCACTAATGCTTACCCTATTTTAGATCACAGTGTTACCGTCAAGTAAATTGGCGTGATTAAATCTGATTTATCGGGATGAATCCCAGCTGGCGCGCTTTTTCTTTTATGGCTTGCTTGAGTTGATTTCGGTTATTGGACGACAATCTTCACGATTAGGATGAAATCTTTTGTGCCAAAGGGTATGCCCTTGGAGTTGACCATCTGCCAGTAACCAGTGTATTCGCCCGGTGTTGCCGGGGCTTTGAATTGGACGGATACTTCGGCTTCTTCTCCCGGTGCGACAAGGGCTGCCAACGGAACGGGTTGGGCTCCCATGGTTTGGTTCGCGGGAGAACTATAGGAGAAGATGGCTTTGTAGCCTGTGTCCCAGGTGCAGATGCCGGTGTTTCTGATCTTCCAGGTCTTTACGAATTCCTGGCCGGGTGTCATCGGCGTTCCATCGGGGACGGTGACATCTAACGTGGTGAGGTCGAAGGAGTAGTTATCGCACAGGGCGGCCGGAGTGCCAAGCGCAGCCTGAGTTGGGTCGGTTGCAAAGGCGATGGTCGGTGTTTCGGTTGGGATCTCCGGTGTGGGTGTCTCTGTGGGAGGCGCGGAGGTGGGTGTGAATGCTGCTGCTGTGAGCGTGAATTCTGCCACCACTGTGTTCGCCGCCGAAGTACGGATCGCGTTCACGTCTGGGGTGGGCTCTATTGGCGTGGCAGGGGCGCAGGCGCTAATGAGCAGAACGATTGCCAACAGGGTAATCGGCAGTTTTGATTTCATGGTGCCTCTCCTTGGCTCTATGAGTGGTTATTTGACGACAATTTCCAGCCAGACAAGCGGACCGAAGAAATTACCAGCGTCGTCTTTTAACTTCCAATAGGCCTTATAGGTGCCAGGTTCCTTGGGGGCGGTTAGCTTCAGAACGTAGGTTTGACTAGCACCAACTTTAGTGTAGTCTTGTGGCTTGTCTTTTGGTAATACGATGCTGTATCCTTGAAAGCCCGGTGTGGAGAATTCGGTCACGAATGCAAAGGAGTAACCTTCGTCCCAGGCGCATGTGCCTGTGTTCTGAATGGAGAAAGACTTGCTGAAATCTTTGTTGGGGGCGAGGACGGTTCCATCTGTAACGCCGCCTTCTCCAAGATATGTCCCGTCGTTACAGCCGTTCTTGGTGGTGACAGTGCTGACGACGCCCACGGTGGGGGTCAGGAGCGAGAGCGGGGTGAGGCCCGGCTGTTGAGTGTTGAAGGCGAAGGGGGTATTCGTCGCGCCGGAAAGATCAATGGTGGGAAGCGGCAGGGTGGCGGTCGGTATTTGAGTTTGCTGCAAGGCAGACTGGGTCAACACGATCTCGAATGCCTGAGTCTGAATTGCACCCGGATCCTCGGTGGGTGCTGGTGTTTCTCCGATATTGCAGGAACTAAGTAAGACTGCGGATAATAGAAAACCCGTCAGCCAAATCGACTTGCCGAATTTCATGGTTAAACCTCCAAAAATGGTTGACTTCATTATATCGCACTATGGCGGTGGTGTTTCGGTAGGCGTTTCGGTCGCTGTGGGAGATGCCGTGGCTGTTGCGGTGGCGGTAGGTGTCAGAGTGAGGGTCGGTGTTTGGCTTGGTGTGGCAGTTGGCGGCGGAGATCCGATGCGGAGATGTGTGGGTTCAGCCAGAGGGCGTTATCCTGATTGCTCCCGCCATTTGAACTGACGTACAGGATGAATTTCACGGTTTGCCCGGCCAGGCTGCTCAGGTCGAGGTCAACGGGATAGTACTTGCCTTCGTACACTTCCTGCCAGCTTGCCAGCGTTTTGACCTGCCCGCCGCTGCGGTAATCGAGCCTGAAAACTACATTGCAATTTGGCGAATTGTGCTGACAGTTGACCAGAGTGCGGAAACGGTCACCAGCCTGTATCGTAAAGGCAGGGTACTGCCCGCTGATGATGCCGTTGTTCTTATTCTGCGGCACAGTCAGCAAACCAGGCTCATCTTCTGTGTAGCCATTCTCCATTTTGGGAGTGTTCAACCGCACAACAAATCCCTTCGCATCCCCTTCGCTGCCGGGGCATGCAAGGGCATTCTCTCCATTACTCCACTCAGCCTTGCAGTATTCGGCTGCAAACTCATAAGCGACAAACGAAGGACCACCAACCTTGATGTCGACCCAAAATGCGGTATCTGCCTGCGCGCCAAGCCCAAAGAGAACCCGGATGCGTTGCGTAGTTTCCAATAGCCGCGATAACTCCCGTCCTTGTTGGGGGCGGTGAAGGTGACAGGAACTTCGATATACTGCCCCGGATTCACCGTGCCGGGCATGGCAACAGACGCAGAAGCGCCCATGGCGTCGCCGCTTGTAAAGACCAGTGCATAGGATGTCGTCCATGCACAGGAGCCTACATTTTTGATGCGCCAGATTTTGACGAAGGTGCTGTTTCGTGCGACGAGGCTCCCATCCGGGTAGGTGACATCCGCCAGAAATTGCGCCGCATCACACCGCGACGATGGGGCTGGCGACTGGTACACCGGCGTATGCGTCACTGGAGCAGTTCCCTGCGGGGTTTCGGTCGGCAGGGGCAAGCCGGGTGTGGCTGTGCCAGCTGCTTCCAGCGTTTGGGCAGAGGCGGTGTACAGCCCGTTTAGGGTGGCAAATGGGTCGGGTGTTGCCTGCCCGGAAGGCAGGTTACAGGCTAGTTGCGCAACCAATAGGAATGCCAGGGAGAGTGCAATGGGTGAAAATCTACGAGACATGGTTCCTCCGTCAGTATCTTTCTTCAAGAATTAAAGACGAATGGATGTCTGCAATGGTTCCCCTAAAAACACAGCCGGCAGGCTGCGCCGGCTGTGTTTTGAAGACTGTTTACGGACAGAAAAACTCAAAACCAACTTTTGGATATTCTTTATAAACGGGTGAAGTCACAAAGATCTGGAACCAACGATTGCTATTTTGTGCCGCTGTGCGGCTTAATTTCCAAACGCGGGTGAAGGTCTTTTGCGTGGCGGAGGTTATTTTTACAAATTGGGGCTCTGAATTATTGCCGTCTTGTTGAAGCCAGCGGAATTCAAATTCCACTGGTCCATTGGTTGTAAAGGTGGCTGTGGCGGTGTAGGTCATATTTGCAGGTTCACATCCGAAAAGCGGATTGCGAGTGACGTACAAATCCACGGCCGTGATGCCGAAATCTGGAGTTGCCGAAGATGAAACCACAATCTCGGTGTAGAAGGCGGCGCTGTATTGTCCCACGCCAAAGTTGATGCCGTCCGAGGTCTGTAGTTTCCATTCGGATTTATAGGTGCCGTCTATATCGGGTGTGGTCAATACAAGGGAGACCGGCACGGTCTGCCCGGGACCTGTGGCTTGCGGCAGGTTGTAGACATATCCGCCGCCCAAAATATTCCCATCCCAGAAGATGATCTTATAGTTCGTGTCCCATACACATGTGCTGGTGTTGGTGATGTTCCAGGTTTTTGTGAACACTTCGCCAGGCTTGAAGATGGTCCCATCTACAATGGTTTCGCTCTGGATGCTGGCTTTGGCACATTCGAATTTTTGGTTGCTGCCCTGTTGTTGTGTAGGGAGCCCTGCGGAAGGCAAGGTGGGTGTTTCCTGTTGGAACGGTGTTTTGGTGGGGATGACCGGAGCAGATGGGGTTTCAGTGTTGAGGGGTGTACTTGTAGGTTGTGCAGCGACTGTCAGTGCGACAGCGGTTTGAATGGTTGATTCCTGTGTGGAGCCGTCGGCGCCGCAGGCAGTGAGGGTCAGGATTAGGATAAGTAGGGTGGAGAGTAAATATTTTTTGGGGTTAAGCATTTTTTTCCTTTCATATTTCAGGAAATGATTATACTGTTAAATGGCAACGCCCGCATTTGCGGGCGTTGCGGATTAATGGATGCTTATCTACGGATTGTGAACGATTGTAAGCGTGACAGACCCTGCATTGCAGGTGATATAGTCTGCCTGACCATCATTATCTGAGAGTCCGGCAGGGTGCAGGCGGATCTGGAAGCGGGCTTTCCCTTCTGTAACGCGCGCTTGCACATTGGTTTTCACATCAATTGGTGCAGGGATGGAGTCGAGCAGGACGATGCCATTTCCGCTGATGTTGTAATCGGCTTGGTCGAGCGGCAGGGGGTATTGCACTTCACCCACCCAGATGCCGGAAAGGCTGGTAAATGGGTTCTGCATGGTGGAGCAGCTTCCAAGGTTCAGTGAGGCACTTTGGATGGTTTTGCCGCTGATGGAGGAAATGTCGAAGCTCATGTAACCGCGGGCAATGGAGTTGTCCCCGGTGTCACCGGCGAGGATGGTTTGTGGAACCCCGGCGGCTGGCTCATAGAGCGTTCCGCTTTCGCTGGCAATGGCATTGAGGTTTAGCTGGGTGTTGGAGGGTGTTGGGGCTTGAACCTTGATCTCCACATAGAACGACCTTCCCTGATACCCGCTGACCACAGGAACAAGTACATTGCCATTGGTGACAATGCGCCAGTAACTGCGATAGGTTCCTGCGGTGGCGGGAGCAGTGAACGCAACTTCCAGGTCCAATTCCTGTCCGGGATTGACGAGAGCGATCGGTTTGGAGGGGGAGGCACCCAAAGCCTCGCCACTATCGAAGACGAGGTTGTAGCCGTTCCAGGCGCAGGAACCAATATTTCGGATTCGCCATTTTTTGGTGAAGGATTGTCCCGGAGTCATGATGGTCCCATCGGGGATTGTGACGTCGGTGATGAATTGCGCTACGTTGCAGTTCGAGGTTGCGGTGGCTAGTGGGGTGCTGGTAAACGCTGCTGTGGGGATCGGAGTGATGGTTTCAAATGGGGTCGGGGTTGCCGTATCTGGAATGGCTGGTGTGGCGCTGAGAAGGGCTTCCACTGTTTGTGCAGCGGCGGTGGCACGGATATCCTCCGGGTTGTTACTAGGCAGGTTGCATGCGCCAAGGAATAATGCAATGATGATCAAAAGGTGAAAAAAGCGGATCTTGTTATTCATGTTGATTTCTCCTTCTTCCAAGAATATTTTACCGCATATGATTTTTATACTTAAAACAGAACTGGGACGGTAGAGTCCCTGTTCTGTTTTAGAGTGGAACCTGCCTGATTGCCGAACCAGTTCGCAGGTCGGCGGGAGGCGTTTATTTTTCGTAGTGCTGGCCGTCTGCGGCGGGGGGGATGGCTCGTCCGACGACACCGGTCAGGATGATCATCGTCACGATGTAGGGAGCCATGAGCAGGAATTCCGAGGGGATGGGCACGCGCAAGATCTGGAGCTTCACTTGCAGCGAGTCTGCGAACCCAAAGATCAGCGAGGAACTGAATGCGCCAATGGGATTCCATTTGCCGAAGATCATTGCGGCGAGGCCGATGAAGCCTTTGCCGGCGGTCATGATTTCGTCGAAGCGGCCGACGGAGCCAATGGTGAAGTAGGCGCCGCCCAACCCGGTGATCATGCCGCCGAGGATGACGTTGACATAACGAACGAAGTACACATTGATACCCAAGGTATCGGCAGCTTTGGGGTGTTCACCGACTGCGCGGGTGCGAAGTCCCCACGGGGTGTGGAAGAGCATGACGTGTAAAACAACCACGAGAAGGAGTGTGAGGTAAACGATCAGGTTGTTTTCAAAGAGCACAGGTCCGAGGACAGGGATCTTTGAAAAACCGGGGACGGAAATGATCGGGAAGGTGCCGGAGTTGTTGAGGGCGTCAGTGGCTTTTTGCAGAAAGCGGGAGCTGATGAAGGAGGTCATGCCGGCGCCGAAGATGTTGATGGCTACACCGCTGACGACCTGGTCCACTTTGAAGCGGATGACAAGGAAGGCGTGAAATGCTGCCACCAAGCCTCCGATGAGGATGGCGAGGATCAAGCCCACATATAGATTTTGCGAGAGGGTTGCAGTTACAACGGCAACCTGTGCTGCGATGAGCATGATGCCTTCGATACCAATGTTGATAACCGCTGAACGTTCACTGATAACACCGCACAATGCCGCGAGGGCAATGGGAGTGGCGCGCACGAGGGAACTGGTCAACATGCCGGTTAGGTTAAAGGATTTGCCTGCCGCCGCCCATGTGAGGAAGGCAACAACAAACGTGAATGCCACGATGCCCAGCAACGCGCCGGTGGAGCGCACACCGCGCGCCAGTTGGTAGGCGCCAACGAATGCTGCAATGGCAGACATTAGATACACCGTTGCCTGTGCAGGGACGATCAGGTCATCAATGGGAATGGCGTTCGTGCCGGCAAGGTTCAAGCCAAAGGTGGTGAGCAAGCCTGCTTCGGTGTTCAGCCCAAAAAGCAGGTAGATGATCAAACCTGTGACAAGCAGAGTGATGCCATAGGCCTGCTGTTTGCGTTTCTCGAACGCGGTTTTGATATGAGTTTCTTGTGTCATGCCTGTCACCTGTTAACTTCCCCATCCACGGGTGAGGACGGTTTCTTCGGTTTTGATGGTGCGGATGCGGTAGAGCCAGCGGATGATGCCGGGTGCGGCGATGAAGACAATCACCAAACCTTGGATGATCGAGATAATATCAATGGGGATGCCCGCCATGGATTGCATGTTCGTCGCTCCGCCGCGCAGGAAGCCGAATAACAAAGCCGCCATCACGACGCCTGCCGGGTGGCTTTTTCCGAGCAGGGCGATGGCGATCGCATCGAACCCATACCCGGCAGAGAAGCCCTGACCCACCCAATGGTCTACGCCGAGAACTTGTGAAGAACCAGCCAGCCCAGCCAACGCGCCAGCCAGCGCCATCACCAAAACGAAATTTCGGATGATGTTCATACCCGCATATTTTGCGGCATCTGGGTTGGCACCCACTGCACGGATCTCAAACCCGAGTGTGGTTTTGAAAAGGAACCAGTAGATAAAATAAGCCACCAACAAGGCAATGAAAAAGCCAAGGTTGAAGCGCAACGGTTCAGGGAAGAAGCGCGGCAGTTCCGCAGAAGCGAGTACATTGGGGGTCACAGGGCGGAAGCCGGAAGCTTTCATTGGTCCGCTCAACAGCCAGTCACTCAAACGGAAGGCGATCCAGTTCATCATAATGGTGTTGACCACTTCATGTGCGCCAAAGCGGGCTTTGAGATAGCCCGGCACCATGCCCCAGAGCGCACCGCCTGCTGCTCCCGCCAGAATGGCGATCGGCAGGTGGATGATCATGGGCAGCCCCTTGAGGCTGTAGCCGACGAAAGCTGAAACCAACGCGCCGATGAAGAACTGTCCTTCTGCGCCAATGTTGAACAAGCCGCAGCGAAAACCGAGTGCCACAGAAAGCCCGGCGAAGATATAAGGGGTGGCAATCACAAGGCTTTCGGTGAACGGGTAAATGGCTTTAATAAGAGCCGCAGTGTCGCCAGTGGAGAATAAAACACTGATACCTTCGATGAAATTAGCGGGTTTACCGAATGAACCTGTAAACAAAGCACCATAGGCATTTATGGGATTTTCTCCGCTTGCCAGAATTACAATGCCGCCTAAAAACAGACCTGTAACCACAGCCAGCACCGGCACCAGCAGAGCCTGCCAGATGGATTCATTATGGTTTTCCTTGCTGGTTTTGGTTTCAGGGGTTTGGGATGTTGTATCCGTTTTGTTCACTGAAGCATCTCCTGATTAAGCCTGGGCAGTTTCAGACGGATGAATACCCGCCATGAGCAGCCCAAGTTGTTCCTTGGTGGCAGTTTGGGCATCCACAATGCCCATGATCTGTCCCTTGTACATCACGGCGATCCGATCCGAAAGGGCCAGGATCTCATCCAACTCGGAAGAAACCACCAACACGCCTGTGCCTTCGTCCCGTTTTTTGATGATCTGTTGGTGGATATATTCGATCGAACCGACATCCAGCCCGCGGGTGGGTTGTGAGGCGATCAGCAATTGGATCGGACGGGAAAATTCACGCGCCACGATCACCTTTTGCTGGTTGCCACCAGACAGAGTTCCCGCATTGACGTAGATGTTCGGGGTGCGCACATCATATTGCCCCACCAATTCCTCAGCATTGCTAAAAATGGTCTTTTCTTGGAGGGAAATTCCGCGCGCGAAAGGATTCTTGTAGTAGGTACACAGCATCATATTGTCATGGATGGGGAAGGTGAGGATCAAACCATGACGCTGGCGGTCTTCAGGAATGTGAGCCACACCGCGTTCGAGAATATTGCGTGGCGTCGTGCGGTGAATGGGTTCACCCAGTAAACGGATGGTTCCGTCTTCAAGCGGTAGAAGCCCGGTCAGGGCATAGACCAATTCGGTCTGTCCATTACCTTGCACACCTGCCACACCCAACACCTCGCCCTTGCGGACTTCGAAAGAAACGCCCTGTACGGTCTGGTTCTGGCGTTCATCACGCACATATAAGTTTTCCACCACCAACACAGGCTCTGTGGGCTTGGCGGGCTTCTTATCCACAACCAGGTTCACATCACGCCCCACCATCATGACGGCAAGTTTCTCGGTTGTGGCTTCCTTGGGGTTGATGGAACCAACCACCCGTCCAAGGCGCAACACAGTGATGTCGTCTGCCACAGCCAGAACTTCCTTTAATTTATGTGTAATAAAAATAATGGATTTGCCAGACTTGATCAGGGTATCGATGATCATGAACAGCCCTTCCACTTCCTGCGGGGTGAGCACTGCTGTTGGCTCATCAAGGATCAGGATATCTGCCTGACGATAGAGGACTTTGATGATCTCGACACGCTGTTGAATGCCCACCGGCAGGTCTTTGATGTAGGCATTCGGGTCAACATCCAATCCGTACTGGTCTGAAATCTCGCGGATCCGCCCGGCGACCTTTTCCTTATCCAGAAATATGCCATTCTTGGTCGGTTCGATGCCCAACATCACATTCTCGGTGACGGTCATCACTGGCACAAGCATAAAGTGCTGATGCACCATGCCGATGCCCTGTGCGATGGCGTCATTGGGACCGTGAATTTCCACTTCCTTACCGTGGACGGCAATGCTGCCTTCGTCGGGTTTGTACAGCCCATAGAGAATATTCATCAATGTGGTTTTGCCTGCGCCATTTTCCCCCAGCAGGGCGAGAATCTTCCCCTCCCGTAAAGTGATGTCGATCTTATCATTTGCGAGAACGCCGGGAAAACGTTTGGTAATGCCTCGCAGTTCAAGAACATTTGTCATATCATGCCCTCTATCTTTATGAATTCGATAAATCCAAAAGGTCTTTTTTGTACCGTCCCCCCATTATAAAGGATGGTACATGGAAATTGGATGTTAAGATGAAAACACCTTTTGGATCTAGCGCTGTTGCGAAGAAAAAGCCGGGGGAGGAAACCCTCCCCCGGCTTTCTTTAGTTCAGACGGGCGAATTACTGAGTGGGGATCGAGCCGTCGATGATGCCTTGCTTGACAGCTTCGAGGCCAGCCTTGAGTTCATCGGAAGCGCCAGCTACATCAGCGAGACCCACGCCGCCATTGGCGACGGTGCCGACGTACATGCCGCCAGCGAAGGTTCCCTCAACTTGGGCTTTGATCGCATCGTACACGGCAACATTCATGTTCTTGAGAATGCTGGTGAGGATGACGTCGGTGTACTCGGGGGAGGAAACGGTCCAGTCGGTGTCCACGCCGATGATCTTGCAAGCGCCGGATTCCTGGCAGTAGGCAGCGGAGCCGAGACCCACAGGTCCAGCAACGGGCAGGATGATGTCAGCGCCTTCTTGAACGAAGGATTCAGCGAAGGAGCGGCCGTCATCGAGGGAGTCAAAGTTACCGGTGAAGGAACCATCGCCAGCGGCGGTGTCCCAACCGAGAACTTCCACGTTGGTGCCATTCTCTTCGTTGTAGTACATCACACCCTTTTCGTAGCCGATCATGAAGGCAACGACAGGAGGAATGTTGATACCACCGAAGGTGGCAACTTTGCCGGTCTGGGTGGAGCCAGCGGCGGCATAACCAGCAAGGAAGCCAGCCTGGTCGATCGCAAAGGTCAAGCCGAGCACGTTGGGCAGTTCAGTTGCGGAACCGCAGGTCTGACCTTCAACGAAGTCGGTGCCGAAGCAGTCGGGGTAGGAATAGTCCACGATGGCGAAGTTGGTGTCGGGGTTGGCTTTCGCGGCAACCGCGGTATCCACGCCGAGCAGGAAGCCGACGGTCACGATCAGGTCGGTGCCTTCGTCAACATACTGCTGAATGTTCTTGTTGTAGTCAGCCTGCTGGGTCGATTCCAGATACTTGCCTTCCACACCCAATTCAGCAACAGCCTGTTCAATACCAGCGTACGCAGTGGCATTGAAAGACTTGTCATCGATACCGCCAAGATCGGTCACCTGACCAACCTTAACAGCCGCGCCTTCTTCTCCGCCGGCAGCGGGGGCCGCAGAGCCACCACAAGCCGCGAGAACCATCGAAGCGATGATCAACAGCGCTGAAACGAAATACATCTTTTTCATTTTCTTCTCCTCTAGAAGAGTAAATAATATGGCCAGCCTTTAGGCAAAGCCTTGCGACTCTGTAAGTATAAATCTTCTCCAATCTTTGTGCAAGACCGTGCAATCTCAGGGCGGGTTAAAAGGGACATTTGTAATGATTCTACTATCCAGAAGCATGATTCTCAGGGCTTCCAGCTCAAAACCAAGGATTTCAGGGAAATTTTGACTTAACGGCACGAACCTGATTTGACCAATCTGTGCCGCTGGCAGTTGACCGCCCTGCAAAAAACGCATCATCTCCTGGACCTCGAAACTGGTCTGCCCCAAAAAAGAGGTGACTACGCTGCTGCCTGCCACTCCCAACGCCGCAGCCTGATCGCGCTCCGTCCCAATGGCATATACCTCCGCTTCCGCAGCTGCGCGGAGGGCGCCTTGCCCCGTCACACCGCCTGCGGCAAAAACTACGTCCGCGCCGCGAAAGATGAGCTTGCCCGCATTTTCGTACCCCCATGATTCATCCACAAATAATTGTTCGCGGTGTCCACCTTCGCGATATTCGATCAGGACTTTTGTTGTTGCATCTGTAAACGCTGCGCCTGCCCGAAAGCCTTCGCAATAGCGCCACATCGAGTCGATGCCGGCTGTTTCGCACAACCCGGCGACAACGCCGGTCTTGGTCAGCTTGGCGGCTAATGAGCCAGCCATAAATCCCATTTGGTCTTCTGAAAAAGTGATGGAAATGAAGTTGGGGGGGGAATCTGCTTGAGGTTGGTTAATGCCCACGAAAATAGAATCAGGATACAAGTCCGCACTGAGAAGCGTTTCATCTTGCAAGCCAATTCCGGAGGTGACGATCATGTCAAACCCGCGCTCGGCAAAATAGGCGATATTCTTCCCGTAATCGCGCGTGTCTTCTGATTCGATGTGGGCGATCTGGTCGGCAAGCCCGTTGTTTTTGCTTCTTGCAATCCCGCCCATGCATCCCGGTTGACGCCGTGATCGTCCAGCCCGAGCGTGTCGGTGACGAGCGCGGCGCAGAAGACATCCTGCCGAAAACAATCTGGCGATTGCATGCAGGCTGAGAGAGCCAGACATGCAATCGCCAGAAAAATAAAATAATTAATGCGTGCCACGTGATTCGTAACTTGTTACTCCGAACCTGTTGCTTCGCCGCGTTTTACGCCGAGCATGAGCACAAATGCGATCAACATGAATACTGGTGAAATGATCATGATGATGTTGT
>VGOX01000027.1 GCA_016875755.1 Chloroflexota bacterium | reverse complement strand
TGATTTGGCTGACCAAAAGGTATTGGCAATAATCCAGACGCGTCACAATTTGGGTTTTCGGTCTCATACTCCCAAACTTACTGGCTTTTTGCCTTCCCGTCAATCACTTAGTTTTGCGTAAGTCCTAAAGAAAAAAAAGGGCGGGTTATTCACCCGCCCACAATGCTCAAACGATTAAGGGATCTCGCCAGCCAATTCCTGGTCGATCAACTGCTGGAAGTTGGGAAGAGGCTGAGCACCCACAAGTGCAAGCCCATTGATAAAGAAGGTTGGTGTGGACTGCACACCAATGCTGAAGGCATATTGCATATCCTGATCGATGAAGTCATCATGCTTGCCGCTGTCGAGACAGGCGGTGAATTCCTCAACATCAATGCCAAGGTCTGTGGCGTATTGCACATACACATCCCTGCCAAAGGCATCACTGCTGAACAATTTTTCATGAAAATCCCAATACACATTCTGGTCATTCGCACAGAGCGAAGCCACTGCGGCGGGCATCGCATCAGGGTGGATGGATGTCAGCGGCAGGTTGCGGTACACAAAGCGGATCTGCCCGGGGTAGGCATCCAGCAACGCCTGGTAGGTCTGCTCATGGAAGCGGCGACAGAACGGGCATTGGAAATCGCTAAACTCCACAATGGTGATGGGAGCATCATCCGGCCCGAAGCTGGGGAAACCTTCGGTGGGGATATCATAGCGGATGGGCTGCTGCTCTTCGGTGGGCGCAGCAACCGTGACGACAGAACTGCGTCCCCACAGAACGTAGCCAAGCATGAGGCCTACGCCAAAGGCAAGCACAACCAACGCAGAGTAAAAATGACTGCGCTTAAGGGTGATCGTGTCTTCAGCATCGGGGGTGTACATCTCTTCAACTTCAACAACTGGGGTGGATTTTTTAGATTTGGTAGCCATGGGTCGAGATTATAGCCTTTCTATGATTTTTGTGCAGCGGTACTTAAGTTTTACCGCCATGCACCGTTTTCTGGATTATTGCGTACATCCTCATTGGAGGTTCCAATGACAACTCAAAAAGGACATATTGCCTGGTATCTGTGGCCCTTTGCGGCCCTGTGGAAACTGCTGGCCATTATCGTGGAAATGACAGGTCGTTTCGTGGCGATGGTACTCGGTTTCGTACTGATCCTCGCTGGCGGGCTTGTCAGCTTGACGATCGTGGGTGCCCTTGTGGGCATTCCGCTGGCGATCATTGGCTTGCTGCTTGTACTACGCGGAATATTCTAACGGCAAGTTTGTGCAGATTGTGTAAAGACTATGTGGGTTAATCACCCGTTTGCGGGTCGCGTTGCGCGGGTGATTGATTCTTTTGGGGGAACAGGAGCAGGCGTCCCGTGGAGAGGGAGGCGAGAAATTTCCGCACGGCAGGGATTCTCACAATGAGAAAAAGGGCGAGGATGAGTCCATAGATCACCGGGCGGACGATGTCACCGGAGAAGGTGAGCAGGTCGCCTTTTTTGCTCCAGATGTAATGGAGGACGGCGAGGGGTGCGATCAGATAGACGAGGCGGTGCAGGCGCTTCCAATTTTTTCCGAGGCGGATCTTCCAGATGTCGAAAGAGGTAATTGCCAGCGGAATGAGCAGGAGGAAGGAAATCGCGCCGACGATGATATACGGTTTTTGGAAAATAGTTTGGGCGATCTGACTCCACGCGAGGCCGTAATCGAGATCGACAAAAATGATAACGTGGATGGTGGCGTACAGGAAGGCGTATAAGCCCAGTGTGCGGCGGCGTTTGAGCGGTTCACTCCAGCGGAAGATGCTGTTGAGCGGGGTGCAAAGCAGGGACAGAACAAGCAGCGTGATGGCATGACGCCCCGTGCGCTGTTCAAGTTCCTGAATGGGGTTGATGGAGAAACTGCCAATGAGTAATTCAAAAACAATCCACACCAACGCAGACCATGCGTAGATATGAATGGCGATCTGAAGCGGGGTAAAGCGGGAAAGAAATTTCATCGAACCTACATGATTGGATAGAAAGTGCTGACGCTTCTATATTTTGTCTTAATAATTCAAGCTCAAGTCCATGCCTGCGTACAGACTTGCCACCTGCTCGCCATAGCCGTTGAACATGAGTGATGGACGGCGGCTGAGTTCGCCGATGCGCCGTTCGGAAGCCTGCGACCAGCGCGGGTGATTCACATCCGGGTTGACGTTGGCGTAGAAACCATATTCGTTCGGTGCAACCGAAGCCCAAAGGGTGTCGGGCATTTTATCGGTCAGCTCGATCTTGACGATGGATTTGATGGATTTGAAGCCATACTTCCACGGCACGACAAGGCGAATGGGAGCGCCATTCTGCGGCATGATGGTTTCACCGTAGATGCCTGTGGCAAGCAGGGTCAGGTCGTTCATGGCTTCATCGAGGCGCAAGCCTTCCTGATAGGGCCAGGGATAGAACGGGCTGGATTGTCCCTTCATTTCTTCGGGGCGATAGACCGTTTCAAAGCGGACGTATTTTGCATCCGAAGTCGGCTCGACCTGTTTGAGCAAACTTGCCAGCGGAAAACCGTTCCACGGGATGACCATGCTCCATGCTTCGACACAGCGCAGGCGATAAATGCGTTCCTCCTGTGGAAAGAGGCTAAGCAGGTCTTCGATGCCGAAAGTGCGAGGCTTGCTGACCATGCCGCTGACTTCAATTGTCCACGGCGACGTGGTGAATTTTTTAGAGAGCGAAGCCACCGACTCCTTGTCGGTGGTGAACTCGTAATAATTATTGTAGTTGGTAATGTCTTTCAGGGAATTGGCGGGGTCGCCAAGCTCATCCGTCTTGAGCACACCAGATGTACTCGCGGGCTCATCGGTAAATTCCACTGCCTGCGGGGCACAGGCGGCAAGCGCCACACTGCCAGCGATCACGCCGGCTGTTTTGATGAAGTCACGCCGCGAAAAGTACACATCCTTCGGCGTAATTTCATAGGAACGAATGGGAACGGATTTATATGGATTGCTCATGGTCTCTCTCCTCGATATGTCTCTGATACAGAGACGCCCCAATTCTAAGGAAACTTCCTTATGAAAAGATGATAGACGGCTTAAGAAATGCCCTCAAAAACTTATCCCGCTTCGAGGCGTGTTTTCAAATTTTCCAGCAACGCGGTCTGGGCGTGGGTCGCCTGGTCGGTAACAAACCCCGCCAGCCACGCATGGCAGGAAATCTGCACAGACTCGCGCAGCAACGCACCTCCAGCCTGCGGCGTAAACGTATACCCCACCTGCAATGTGATGTTTGGAAAACTATGTACTACGGTTTCAAGACGCTGCGGCGGGTCGATGAACGTCGTTCGCACATGGATGCGGTTTCGGTATAAAAAAATTCCCAGCCAGCGAAAGGCTTCCACAGTATCATACGAAACAGATGTATGCGACGCCTGAACATTTTCGACATGGGTCAACAGCGGCTGCAGCCCGACCAGATTGTGCGGGTCGCGCAAATGGTCATACACCGTTTGCGGAGAGACGTTTATTTGTATTTCAAAACCCAATGAAAAGATTGGCATAATCCTTTACAAAAGCTCCCAGTCTTTCGCTGGGAGCTTCGTTATATTGTAGAAAAGTTTATTCTTTGAACGAATCCACAGCCGCCTGCTGCGTTTCATAATTCGGGATGTTCTGCAAAAAGCCCGTCATACCAAGAATGTGATACACCTGCGGCGGTGCATTGCACAATTTGACCCGCGACACCTTGAAATGTTCCCCTTAAGAGGTATAGATCTTATATACCTTCTGCATCGCGCGCATCCCGGCACTGGTAAGTGTATCCACTTCAGCAAGATCGATCAGCAAAAAGCGCGAGCCGGCATCATACGCATCACGCGCCGCAGCAAGCAGTTCCTCTTCGCTTTGCGCATCCAGCCAGCCGCGCAAATGAAACATCATCACCGGTACACTTCCCTGCACTTGCTCTTTCGTGATTTTCAATGCAATGTCCATAGGCTCCTCCAACGTTTGGTGAATTATACCCAAGTGCCATCTCAAATCAGACTTCCAATACGACGCTACCGGGTATTCGATACATTCGACTAGGCTAACAAGAACATCTCGCCTCTTCCATAACGGACGGCTGTTCCGCTTCGGTAAAGAGTGACCGCCCCTGCACCATGAACCTGCCACCCGCCTTCCAGATCAGTTACCATGCCGGTGGCTTCGTCGATGCCGAGCAGGGTTGCATCTGGCAGCAGATTCGTCAGTTGCTCAGCCCATGACTTTCCAAAAGTATTGTGATGCGGCAGGACACAGGCATTGGGGATCAAGTTTAGCCCCTTCAATAATCGCTTTTTAGATGGGTCATAATAGTGTTCGCATAACACCATCGCCCCCGCGCTGCTGCCTGCAATGACTCCGCCCTGTTCGTACACATCCAATGCCCCCTGCCAGCAGGCACTGCCAGCCAGCGTCTCTGCCAAATGACGGGTAAATCCTCCCAGTAAATAGAGCAGGCGTGAGGTCCGAATGGAGGCTGCGAGGGTTGGGTCAGCCGCAGAAGTTGAGTCGATTACATCCAGAGAAAAAACATTTGTCGCCCCCAAACTTTGAAACCAACGCACACCGTTACCGCCAGCCCGTTTGTGATTGTTATCCGGCGCGGCGGCGGCAGGGATGATGCAAATGGGTACATCCAAACCGCCAGCCAGTTCGATGGCGCGCAAGTCTGGCGCAGACATCTGCCCGTCAAACTCTGCACCGCCTTCGAGCAGGAGATACCCCATTTAGGATTTGAACGAGTCGATCGCTTCTTGCATGGATGGATAAATGCAGATGCTTTGCAAAAAGCCAGCAATGCTCAACACGTAATGCACCTGCGAAGAGGGTTGTGCCAGCACAAAGTAGGGCGATTTGAACGTTTCATTTTCATGCTCGGCATTCCACGACTGGATCGCATCCGCAGGAGTGAACATTTTGTAGATCGTGTGCAGCGCACGCAAACCTGCACTGGTTACCATTTCCACACCGCCCATATCAATGATAAGAGAACGTTCACCAGAGTCGAACACTTCGCGCGCTTTTTCGACGGCAAGACTCTCGGTTTGGCCGTCAATGTTCCCTTCAAAATGCAAAATGGGAACAACTCCCTCAATCTTTGTGATCTTCAACAATTCGGTCATTTTTGAATCTCCTCCTACTTTGGCGGTCAGTCAGATACTCATCGGCATTATACATCATATAAAAATCCCTGCACTTCTCACAGGAAGTGCAGGGATCCATTTGAGTACAGACAGGTAAAAACCTATTTGATCTTGCTCATTGCGAAATTATCAAAGGTGACATTCGTGCCGCTCTGAACACTTTCGGTCGCTGCGAACAGACCTACCACACCGCTGGTGTAGGTGGTATCAGAGACCGTGTCGATCACCTGCCCGTTCACATACAAAGTCATCGAGCCGTTACCGCAATCCAGACCCAGGCGCATGTTGCCGCCAGTGGCAGAGATGACATCCGACGTGCCTTCCTTGAGGAAAACGTCATCCTGCAGCATAGTCGCTTTAAAGAAGGCGTAATACCCATCGGGTGAGACGCCAACATAGTAGAACGATTCAGAGCTGCCCAGTTCATTGCAGATAAATCCATAAAATGCCTGCGGATCGGTGCTTTCGTTCTTCACATCCACTTCAAGGTGGGTGTTTTCATACGGCTCAAGGCTCGGCGTGGACCATGTCAGATAATATGGTTCAAAGACCTGCATCTGCAAACCGCCGTTGGCGTATTCCACCGAACTGTAGCTATCGGTGCCAGTGCCCCAACCGCTGCTGCTGCTCGAGAAATCATCCTTAGGCAGTGGATTAAGCAGGGAGTCAATATCGGGCGTGGCACAGGCCAGCGAAGCGAGGACAAGCATAAGTACAGAAGCAAAAACTTTAAGTTTCATTCCATTCTCCTTTGTTATGCGGCACATTGTAGTTGCCTACTCTCCCCCCGCAAATGGTACTTAACTCCCATTCACTCGCCGCGCTCCACAGACACACGCATCTCCACGCCATCACTGCTGACGTCGATCCAGCCGCTGCGGTCAGTGCGCAGAAGTGAGTAGCCGCCGCCAAGTGAATCGAGCACTTCCTGTGCAGGCAGCCCGTTCGGGTCACCTGCGCCGACGCTCAAGACCACCAATTGTGGAGTCATATTCTCGAACAGATCAGGCGGGTTGGTCGGGGCATAGCCTGATTCAGAGAGTAACAACACATCCACCTTGCCGATGGCATTTCCATATTCCAGCGCCTCAAGCATCCCCTCGCTCAAACCGACAGGCAGCAAGGCGCGGAAATTCCCATATTGGATGAGAACCACGCTTCCTCTTGGACCTGCAGCCTGGATCTCGATAAAGGAGTTTTCTCCCAGCTCGAGCCTTTGTCCTGCTTCCGCGCGGGTGACGGGGATGTTCTCTTTCGCAAAATACTCGTCCAGCAATTGCGCGGAGAACGAG
The DNA here is from genome assembly GCA_016875755.1 of Chloroflexota bacterium. Lineage (GTDB taxonomy): Bacteria > Chloroflexota > Anaerolineae > Anaerolineales > Villigracilaceae > Villigracilis. The sequence goes on along the minus strand of VGOX01000027.1, from coordinate 5,726 downwards.
GCTTGAACATTGCCGCTCCACAGCACATTTTCAGGCGGATAGATCTCCACAAGGCGCGGCAAGGCCGCCAGTTGATTTTCCTGTGTGGAAGCAATAATAAGCCAATCCAGTTTGCGCGAGAAAAGCGGCAGACGCCTGCCCAGTTCATCGGAGAGTTCCGTCACACTCGCGCCGCCGTTGATGAGGATGTTGCGTCCCTCGGGCGTTTGAATGAGTACCGCATCCGCCGAGCCAACGTCAAGGAAAGTGACGTGGAATTGTCCATCACCTGCGGTGGCAGAGGCGCGCCAGACCAGAATCATACAAATGAAAAGAAGTATGAAGGTAGACGTCAACGCCACTGCACGGAGCGAACCCGCTGTCCGCTGGAACCAATCGCGGATGTCTGACCAGCCAAACGTCACAGTAAGAAGCGCGGCGTAAAAGACGAGGACGAACAAGATGGACGAATCCCCCAGCACGATGACTCCGTTTGGCATAAGGGCAAATAATTCCACCACACGGATGGAGTAGATCGAAAACGGCAGGGCAATCCACGCAATGAGCTGCCCGAGCGGATAGATGATGAGGCTGACCAACACCGCCAGCCCGCTGACGATCATCACCGCAGGCTGCACGGGCAGAATGAAGGGATTGGCGATGAGCGAAACAAGTGAAATGCGATTAAAGTGATAAGCCATGATCGGAATGGTGGTCAATTGCGCGGCAAAGGTCAGGATGACATTTTCATTGATGATCCGCGTAATTGCGCTTGTATCTTCCTTTGTAATTTTTTCGATGATGCGGTTGGTGAAGTTGGAAAAAGGTTCGGAATAAAGAATGAGTCCAAGTGTGGCAAAGAATGAAAGTTGAAAACTGACATCCCACAAGACCAGCGGGTTGATGAGCGCCATCAGCAGCGCCACAGCCATGAGCGCATTCATGCCCATGTTACGCCTGCCAAGTTGCCGTGCAAACAAGGAGACACTGCCCATGAACGCTGCGCGCATCACTGCTGCATCACCGCCAACGAGGAAGGCGTAGAAAAATATCCCGACGACGGCTATCACTGCGCCCATGCGTTCGTTAGTGAGATTTTTGAATATGGAAAAGAAGATGCCCGCAATGATGGCAATGTTGAAACCAGAAATGGCGATGATGTGCGCCGTGCCTGTGTCTTTATAAGCTTGCTGTAGTTTTTCGGAGAGTCCCGTTTGCACACCAAAGAGAATGCCCGCCAGCAGAGACGCTTCGGGGTCGGGGAAGAGGCGGTAGGTGTTTTCGAGCAGTTTTGTTTTCAGTTTGAATATCTGTACATAGATGAAGTTTCCACTGTTACCCGGCAGGCGGGTGACCTCGGATTTGGTCATGTACGAATGGATGCCGAAGCGTGCCAGATAATCGCGGTAGGAGAAGTCTTCCCCTGTGGGCGGAGTCTTCAACTGTCCCCGCAAGCGGATGCGCTCGCCGTATTCGTAGGTCTCGTTGATCGGCACGCGGACGAGGAGCAAGCCTGAGGCGGGCATATCGCCGCTGCCGGTGTCTATGGCTTCAACTTCGATACGCAAGTTGGTGTATCGGTCACGGTAATCGGGGGGTTCTGTCAGCGCGCCGGTGATGAGCACATCGTAGGCGCGGTCGTTGTAAAAGGCGACGTGGAAAGCGTCAATATTCGGCTGGCAGAATTGGTAGTAGGCGGAGCCGAGAAGAAGAAAAGTGGGAAGTAAAAAGTAAAAAGTGGAAAGTTGGGAAGCGGAATTCGCGATTCGGGATTCGTAATTGGGGTTGCGGGTGATTAGGTGTCGAAAGAAGAGGGAAAGAGCAAAGACAAGCGCGGCGATGAAAAGCCATACCCAAGCGGGAAGAGAGGCGGCATGTGCGAGGATGATTCCAAGGAGGAAGGCAAGCAAGATCCACAGCAAGGGCATGGGGTGGATTCTACATTAGATTGAAAGAAATCTCACCACGGCATTCCGCGCAGGTGGATGATGCCGTCCGTGCGCCATTCATTCAGGCACTTATGAATCGGCATAACCATCGTCGGTCCGTGGTAGGTTTCCCATGTATTCGAGTCGGGGTTGAGGTTGTAGACATTTTGATGGACACGGGTGAAACCTGCGGCGGTGTAAAATTTTTCCACTTCATCATGGCAGCCGAGGAAGGCAAATTCCACGTCGGTGTTTATGAGGAGATATTGGCGCAGGTTTGCAAACATCAGCTTGCCGACTTGCTTGCCCTGATGGTCGGGATGAACCGCCACCGCGCCAACGCCCGCGATCTTGACGGGTGCATCCGCGACGGTGATGGTGCGATAGCCAAATTCGAGATGGGCAGCAGGTTGTTGATTTGAGTCTTCGGCGATCAACCGATATTCTGGCTTCGAACCCCAGAACGAATTGTGCGTGAAGAAATCGGTGTACTCAGGAAAGGATGCCACCAACATACGGCGGATATCCGCTTCTCGGGTGGAGGTCAGCTCGGGTTCGGGGATCAGGTTCCAGGTCAGCATGGAGGCGGATTTTATCCCAACGCCACATCCAAAATCATCATGATCGTAAATCCGATCATTGCGCCGCCCGTGGCAATGTGGATGTCCCGCTCCAATTGTGATTTGGGAATCAATTCTTCGATGACGACGTAGATCATCGCTCCTGCCGCGAAGGCGAGTGCATAAGGAAGGATCGGTTTGATGAAGATGACGGCGGCGGCTCCCAACACGCCGGCAATTGGTTCGACCACCCCAGAGAGTTGCCCATACCAGAAACTCTTCAATCGGCTCATGCCTGCGCGATGCAACGGCGCAGCGACGGATGTTCCTTCGGGGAAGTTTTGCAAACCGATGCCTACTGCCAGCGCAATCGCTCCCGCCAGCGTCGCGGACGAGTGCCCGTCGTACAACGCGCCAAATGCCACGCCGACTGCCAAGCCTTCAGGGATGTTGTGCAGCGTGATCGCCAACACAAGCAGCACACTGCGCTGCCAATGGGTTTTGATGCCTTCCGCCTCTTCGATGGGATAGCCGATATGCAAATGTGGCAGGATTTTATCCACACCCCATAGGAAGAGACCGCCGAGCAAAAATCCCACCGAAGCAGGCAACCATGCAGGCTGACCCATTTCCTCTGCCATCACAATAGACGGCGCCAGCAGCGACCAGAAACTAGCGGCGATCATTACGCCTGCGGCAAAGCCGAGCATGCCGTCCAGAAATCGGCGATTGACATCTTTGAAAAAGAACACGACACTCGCGCCAAGTGCGGTCACGAACCAAGTAAAGCAGGTGGCCAAAAACGCCTGCATGATCGGGCTGAGTTGGGAGAACCATTCGATGAACATGTTTCCTCATGGACGATGGACGGTGGCAAACAGTCTATCGTCAAGATTATAAAACTCCCCCAACAATCCTAAAACTGACAACCTTCCTCCAAAACAATGACATTCGCTTAATGTCGCGCCGTTATAATCCGCAATCATGACTGAAAAGAAACTCATTCTCGTCACAGGTGCCACGGGGTACGTCGGCGGCAGACTCGTGCCGAAATTACTGGAAGCAGGTTATCGCGTGCGTTGTCTTGTGCGTGATCCGTCCCGTTTGGAGGGGCGTGCGTGGCTGAAGCAGGTCGAGGTCACAGCAGGCGATGCACTTAATCCCGATGACTTGCAACACGCGATGCGCGATGTCTCCGTTGCGTACTATCTCATGCACGGCAAGCAGGGCGGCAAAGACAACGCCGATCGTGACCTGCAAGCTGCGCGCAATTTTTCCCACGCGGCAGAAGAAGCAAAAATCGAACGCATTATTTATTTTGGCGAGTTGGTCGACCCGACCGCCAATCTTTCTCCGTATTTGCGCTCGCGGCATGAGACGGGTTATCTACTGCGCTATAGCAGTGTACCCGTCACTGAAATTCGCGCGGGCATGATCATCGGTTCGGGGTCGGCGCTGTTCGAGATGATCCGCTATCTCACCGAGCGCGAGCCTGTGCTGGTTTGCCCCGCGTGGTTTTTCTCGCAGGCGCAACCCATCGCCATTCGGGATGTACTCGCTTATTTGGTGGATGCGTTGAAAGTGCCTGACACAGTAGGACGCGTGATCGAAATTGGAGGACCCACCCGCCTCACCTACGCGGACATGCTGCTTGGTTATGCCAAGGAGCGGAATCTACGCCGATGGTTGATTCGGACTCCGTTTCACGCTCCGAGGTTATCCGCGTATTGGGTTCACATGATCACGCCAATTCACTGGCGCGTGGTCGCCCCGCTGATCGAAGGTCTGCGCGCCAATCTCATCGTCCGTGATGATGCGGCGCGGAAGTTGTTTCCGCACATTCAACCGCTTGATTTCCAAACCGCCGCACATCTCGCGCTCGGACGAATCCAACGCGACAACGTGGAAACCTCATGGTCAGATGCATTGGTCACCGCGGTGGGCGACGTTAAGCCGTATGAGTTCGTCGTGGAAGAAGGCATGTACATCGAACGCCGCCAAATGGAACTCGACCTGCCCCCAGAGACGGTCTTCCGCTCGTACACGGGCATCGGCGGTGAGCGCGGCTGGCTGTATATGGATTGGAGTTGGGCGCTGCGCGGCTGGCTCGATAAAGCCATCGGCGGTGTCGGCTTGCGGCGCGGCAGGCGTCACCCTGATGACATTCACACGGGTGAGTCGCTCGATTTCTGGCGCGTGGAAGCGGTGGAAAAGAATCGCCTGATGCGATTAAGAGCAGAGATGAAAGTGCCGGGCAAGGCGTGGCTGGAGTTCACATCCGCGCCGAGAGATGACGGTAAGACGCTGTTCACCGTCACCGCGTATTTTGCTCCATATGGCTTGTTCGGCTTTTTATACTGGTATGCCATGTTCCCCTTCCATAAATTCATCTTCGATGGGCTGGCGCGCGGGTTGGCGTCACGGGCGAGGGTGTTGGGGCGTTCCTATTAAAGGCGCTATCCGCAGATACATCCCACCATTCACCATTCACTAATCCCTGCCCACTGAACACTTTTCCAAACCAATGGGGTTATACAAGACATGACAAACTTCCTCTTCCCCATTCTTGGATATGTACTCGGCTCGCTCCCGTTCTCGATCTGGGTCACACGCTACGTCAAAGGCGTGGACGTGCGCGACGCGGGCTCGGGTCACGCCACCACCACGAACACCATCCGCCAGGCGGGGTTCGGCTGGGGCGCATTGGTTCTCATTTTGGATATTGCCAAGGGATTCCTGCCGACCTTTCTCGCCCTGAAATACTCAGGTGAGACGTGGGTCATCGCGTTAACAGCAACGCTGGCAGTCATCGGTCATTGCTGGCCCGTGTTTGCAGGCTTCCGCGGCGGGATGGGATTGGCAACCGCAGGCGGCGCGGCACTGGCGGTCAACCCACTGACGTTTGCAGTGAGCCTCGGTTTGCTATTGCTGCTGGTGTTGGTCATCCGCCACTCGGCGCGGGCAAGTGTGGTGACAGGCATTCTCGCAGCACCAGTGCTATGGCTTGCCCACATCCGCGACGACTCGATGTGGGTCATGGCAGGCGCGGGGCTGGTGATCGCCATCCGTTTTTTGATCGATTGGAATCGCAAGTATCGGGAATTGTGGTTGGATCGGGAAAAGAAGTGATAGAAAAAATCGAGTAGGGAGCGGCGGCTAACCGCTCCCTCTCACACCACCGGACATGCGGGTCCGCATCCGGCGGTTCAATGAGAATAACGTGATTGGTTGTATCGTTCGGTAATACTTTCAAGCCCTG
>VGOX01000026.1 GCA_016875755.1 Chloroflexota bacterium | reverse complement strand
ACTTTCACATAATACAATACACCGTTTTGGTCGATGAAATATGTCTCAGGCACACCGCGAATGCGGAACATCTGTGAGATCTTCGTGCCCATGTCTGGACCGTTGGGGAAGGTGATGCTGAATTTTTTCAAATACGAACGCGCTTCCGGTTCGGTATCCACATAATCTGCACCGAGGAAGATCACTTCACCGCTGGGCTCATAGAACCGCCAGGCTTCCTCCAATTCGGCGGCTTCCTGTTCGCAAGGCTTGCACCATGAAGCCCAGAAATTCAGCACCACAATTTTGCCCTGAAGATCAGAAAGTTTTACCGAGCTTTGTCCTTCATATTCATATCCGCTAAATAATGGCAGCGAAAAATCGGGGATCGCATCGCCCGGCTGCACCGTCCCTTGCTGGCGCTTGCCGAGGATCACTCCCACCAATACAAGCAAACCTGCAAGAAAAGCCCAGATGGTGATCTGAACCCATAATGCAACACTACGTTTTGGGGTCGTTGTTTCTGTCATACATTCTCCATGTAAGACCTGACAGGTTTTCGAAACCTGTCAGGTCTGTAAAATTACTTTCGTTTCTTTACTTCTTCTTCAAACCGCGCAATGTAATCATCCGTATCAGATGGGGATGACGCTTCGCCCGCATCGCTTTCGCCGCTCGAGCCTGCTTCAACAATTTGGGGTTTGGTCCACTCCCTGAACGAGCGGAAGAGGATGAACGCGCCCGCCAGAATGAACAACGGCGGCAGGATGTACACCAGCCAGTTCAAGCCCGTGCGCGGAGGTTCCGCCAACACGCGTGCGCCATAGTTATCGACAAAATACTGCTTGATCTCAGCTTCCGTCATCCCCTGTGAAATCTGCAAGCGGATCAATTCCCGCCACTGACGGCACGCTTCGGTTGGGCAAACATCCAGCGGCGTGTTCTCACAAACGGGGCAATACAACTGCTTGGCGATCGCATTTACTTCATCATCGGTAATGCCATCCTGTGCGAAGACAGTGGTGGCGGTAAACAATCCAGATAACACAAGCACCAGAGTGAGGATAAAAAGGAATTTCTTCATTAAAGTTCTCCGAAGGCCGAAGGTCCAAAGTCAGCGACCCTCGACCTTCGACTGTGAGTCATCAATCCGCAGCGCTTGCCTGACGGTTATCGCGTGCAGACTTGCGCCGAACAGAAACTTCGGCAGGGTCCTTCTCGGGCCAAGCAGCAAAGATTATGCCAAAGAGGAAGACAATGCTTCCGATCCATAGCCAGTTCACCAGCGGGTTGACGTAAATCTTGAAGGTTGCCCCAATGGAAGAAACAGGCTGCCAATCCACCAGCAGGATGTACAAGTCATCGCGGAAGGTGGAACGCTGCCCGGGAATGGTCATGTTCTGCTCGGCATCGTAGTAATAATCAATGCGCGGGGCAAGTTGACCGAGATACACACCATTTTCGTAAATATCCACCACGGAGCGGGTGTAATTCACACCTTCACCGGGGCTGTTCCATGAAGCCAACTCGCGGTAGGTGACGGTGTAATTGGCAATATTCAACGACTCACCCTCCGCAAGCGTCCCCTGCGTTTCCTTTTGGAAGATCTCGATGCCGAGGATGCCGATCGCCATCAATGCCATGCTGATATGGATGATATACCCGCCATAGCGGCGGCGGTTGCGTCCCATCAGGCGGGTGAGGGCAGCGAAGAAATTTTCACCCTGTGATTTTTGGCGGGCTGATGCGCCGCGCCAGAATTCATGTCCGGTGGTGAACAAAACCAGCGCCACGAGGAAGAAACCGACGAGTGCGTAGATATTCTGGGTATAGGTGATGGTCAGAAAAATCGTCACAACAGCGGCAGCCAATGTGGATTTCCAGATCGCGCGTCCGAGAGTTTGAAGCGTGGAGTGTCCCCATGCAGAGAGGGGCGCCACCGCCATGAGGAAGAGAAGCCCGGCAAAGAGCGGACCTGTTGCGCGTTCATAATACGGAGGACCGACGGTCACTTTTTGGCCCGTGAAGAGTTCCGAGATCAGCGGGTAGATCACGCCCCAGAAACAGATCACAAGGATGCTCATGAACAAGAGGTTATTGAGCAGGAACAACGCTTCGCGCGAAAGCATGGATTTCATTTCGTTTTCGCTTTGCAGTTCAGGCCAGCGTTTGATGAGCAAGGCAATCGAAGATACCAGAGTGAGGGTTACAAACCCCATAAAGAATGGGCCAATGGGGCTGTTCGCAAAGGAATGCACAGAGGAAAGCACACCGGAACGGGTGAGGAAGGTTCCAAATACCACCAATGCATATGTCAGGATGACGAGGATCATGTTCCAGTGTTTCAACATGCCGCGCTTTTCCTGGATCATTGTCGAATGCAATAACGCGGTCCCGGTCAGCCAGGGCATGAAAGCGGCAATTTCAACAGGGTCCCAGCCCCAGTAACCGCCCCAGCCAAGTACATCGTATGCCCAGCGTCCGCCGAGCACCAGCCCAAGGGTGAGGAACAACCATGCCCACAACGACCAGCGGCGGGTGATGCGCGTCCAGCGGTCATCGGTGCGCCCGGTGATGAGCGCCGCAATGGCAAAGGCAAATGGAACCACGTAGGCGACAAAGCCAAGATAAAGCATGGGCGGATGGATGATCATGCCCGGGTGGCGCAGAAGCGGGTTCAATCCCTGACCATCTTGCGGGGTAAAAACCGTTGCAGTGGCAGAAGGAGCGAACATACTCGGCACTACGTTTCCATCCACAAGCCAGAAGCGGGTAAATGGATTTTCAAAGAAGACGATCATCCCAAGGAAGAACGCCAGTGTAATGGCAGAGACCACAATTACCCACGGCAGGAACTCGATGTCACGGTCCCATTTGCGCAGGGTCACTGCGGAAGTAAACACTGCCAACAGCCACGACCAGAAAAGAAGTGAGCCAGCTTGTCCGCCCCACCAGGCGGTCACTTGCAGGTAGGTGGGCATACTGCGGCTGGTCACTTCATACACGAACGATACCTCGAAGCGGTTGTTGGTCAGCAGGTAGATAAGAACAATGGATGAAAGGGTGAGCAGCGGAAACGTCAATAATTGGGCGCGCCGCGCACTTTCCACAAGTCCTGCCGATTTGTTCAAAACCCCATACACGGCCGCGATCCCGCTATAGACGGTGACGATAAGGCTAACAACTAAAATTCCAAATCCGAATTCTGCAATCATATGTCTTTCCTCAAGTCTCCCTGCCTTTGGTTCCGTGGTTTATAAAAGGAAAAGGCTGGGGCTGAAATAAAACCTGACAGGAAAAGAAGCCTGTCAGGTCATTTTTCTAATTGCTGGCGGCTTGTTCAGGAACCGCTTCGTCGTAGCGAGTGGGGCATTTGAGCAGCAGCTCCTCGGCAATAAATACGCCGTCTTCATTGAGCTTGCCTGTCACAATGGCTTGCGCTTCGCTGCGCAGAAGGTCGGGCTTGGGACCCACATATTGGATCTTCACACGCTGGCGGGTGGGGTCGTTCACAGCCTGAAACAACACCAAAGCCAAGCCGCCCTGCCGCTCGATTTCCTTGTTATCGCCCGTTACATGCGCAATTTCGAAGGTTAGGGTCAATGTTTCGGGGTCATACTGTACAGTATCACCGATCACCGCGCCCGAGAGGCGCAGACTTTTCCCGTAGGCGTTATCGCCATCCGCAATTAACTCATCCACGGTCATGAAATATTCGGCGTTTGCCTGGGTCGAGGAGGCGATCAAATACACCACCCCCGCCAAGATCAGCGCGCCGCCCATAAAGAATTTATTGATTTTCATTGTGTTCCTCCAACGTCATTTATGTTCCAATGTGCAAAATATAACAATTGCTATCCATTTTACATGACGACATTAAATAGGCATTAGTTTTAGGGGTGGATGGATGTCATGAATTTATCCTGACATTGTCCTAATTACACATGACGCATTTCTTTTGATGATATAGTTGGCAAAACCAACGGAGGATATTCTCGATGCGAACCCGTTTTGCCATTCTCACCCTCTTTTTGATGGGAATGTTCCTGGCCCCAAACAACACCTCAGCCGCACCTCTCGCTGACGTTCAGAATGACCGGGTTACTCTGGCATTTCCCAATACTGCCACATTTTCTGCCACGCTCAACGCCGCTGCCCCCATCACCTCGGTCACATTGGAATATGGAAACGAACAACAAACCTGCGGTGACGTGATTGCCAAGGCGTATCCGCAATTTACCCCGTCCACTTTCGTGTCTATTTCATGGACATGGGACATGCGCCAGAGCGGCTCGCTCCCACCGGGCGCAACCCTCTGGTGGCGCTGGCGCTACACCGACCAGTCAGGTGCGGAAGTTGTCACCCAAACACAAACCGCCACCTGGCTCGACGATGAAAACGACTGGCAAACCCTCACTGGCGAAGACCTGCGCCTTCATTATTATGATTTGGATGCGTCCTTCGCACAGACCATGCTCGAAGCTGGACTGGAAGGTCTGCGCCGCAACAAAGAGCAGGCAGGCCTTGAAACCGATGAACCGATCGATGTGTACGTTTATCCCAACTACGATGACTTGCGCGATGCCATCCTATACGAACCCTCATGGACAGGCGGGCTCGCGTACTCTGATTTCAACATCGTCATCATGGGTGTTTCAGGCTCCAGCTCTGCATGGGATAAAGCCACTGTCATCCACGAACTGACGCATGTGCTGGTCGGTCACTTTGCCTTCTCATGCATCGGCACAGTCCCAACCTGGTTGAACGAAGGACTCGCCATGTACAGCGAAGGCGAATTGGATTCCTCCATGAGTTCCATGCTCGATCAGTCCATTCGCAGCAATAGCCTGCTTTCCCTGCGTTCCTTGAACGGTTCCTTTTCAGAATTACCTGAAAAAGCCAATCTGTCCTACGCTCAATCGCAAAGTGTTGTGAAATTTTTGATCGACACCTATGGTCAGGAAAAAATATCTCAATTGCTGATCGCCCTGCGGGATGCGAAACCGATAGACACTGCCCTGCGCGAAATTTACGGATTCGACACCGACGGCTTGGAAGATGCATGGAGGAAATCGGTCAACGCTGTGGCGCGGCCTGTGTCAGCCCAGGCAACTGCCCAGCCAACGCCGACCTTTGTCCCCACCTATGCACCGATCTCTGGCGCTCCCTTGGCGGTGACGCCGACCCCGTATGCCATCCCAACTTCTTCATTTGGTAATGGAGAAGAGGTTCCTGCAGGCGAACGGACTGCTCCGCCGCTGATGTTGACAATTTCCCTGCTATGTTTCTGTCTCTTGTTCCTGCTCATCATCGGCGTGCTCGTATTGGGATTCATTGTCCGCAAGGATAATTACAAGGCGGTGCAAGAACAGGCAGGTAAAAATGAATAAGATGAAAAAGACGCTGTTTGCTCTGTTGCTGATCGCACTTGTCTCTACTTTGTTCCTCACAGCCAGTAATGGACGAACTGTGGACTGGCAATTAGGTATCCCGCTTGATCAGGCGTTGGTATCCAGCGGAGGAGAATCTACCAACTTGCGCGATTATGATCCCGCCACAACCTACAGCGCGGGCAATAAACTCATCTTTAGCGGATTGGTCTCTCTCGACCCGCATCTCAACCTCACCCCCGACCTCGCCGAGACATGGGATGTGAGTGACGATGGTACCGTCTATACTTTTTACATTCGTGAGAATGCAATATTTCACGACGGGCGTGCCGTCACTGCTGAGGATGTGGTCTATGCCTGGGAACGGGCAGCCAGCCCCGAGATTAAGTCTGATACGGTGCTCACGTATCTTGGGGATATTGTCGGTGTACGGGAAAAAGTCGCAGGGCAGGCTCAGTCCATCAGCGGGTTGAAAATCCTTGATGAGAAAACGTTGCAAGTGACCATCGATGCGCCCAAGCCGTACTTTCTGCTCAAGTTGACGTATGCCACTGCGTTTGTTGTTGATAAAGAAAATGTGGAAATGGGCGAGGAGTGGGTGCGCCAGCCGAACGGCACAGGACCGTATAAATTGCGGGAATGGAAATCGTTCGAGTACATTACCTACGAAGCGAATACCGACTTTTATCTCGGCGCGTCTTCGATCCCGTATGTGTTGGTGAAGTTATATGCGGGCGACGATGTGCGCCTCTATGAAACGGGGGAGGTTGATCTGGCGGGTGTGGGTTTGTACTCTGCCGAGCGGATGCTCAACCCCGAAGAGCCGCTGAATCAGCAATTGGTGACCGGCGTCAATCTATGTACGGGATATGTGGTTTTTGATACCACCCAGCCGCCGTTCGATGATGTCAATGTCCGCAAGGCGTTTAGCATGGCATTCGACCGTCAGCGTTATCTCGATGTCGTCCTGCGCGGACTTGCCCTGCCAGCCATCGGTCCTTATCCGCCAGGCTTGCCTGGTTTCAATTATCAATTACAAGGTTTGCCCTATGACCCTGAAGCGGCGCGTGACTTGCTCAAACAATCCAAATACGGCGGCGCGGAGAATTTGCCCGAAATTGTTTACACCGACGCAGGCATCGGCAGTTCTGTTGGTGCGGATGTTGCCGCAATGGCAGAAATGTGGGAACAGGAACTTGGTGTAACGCTCAAGATCGAGAACGTTGAATTCAACTATTACTATGAGCAGATCTTCTCTGGCAATCACGGTCAGATCTTTGGCGGCGGGTGGTGTGCGGATTACCCCGACCCCGAAAATTTTGCGGATATTCTTTTCCACAGCGGGTCGGTGCAAAATCACGGCGGCTACTCGAACCCCGAGTTGGATGCCTTGCTCGAAGCTGCCCGTATCGAGCAGGATGTGACCAAACGCATCTCCATGTATCAGCAGGCTGAGCAGCTCATTGTGAACGATGCCCCCGTGATCTTCACCACGCACTCGCTTTCGTATGAACTCGTCAAGCCGTATGTGAAGGGTTTTGTCTTTACGCCGATCTCGATTCCCATCGAGCGCTATATGTGGTTGGATGGCAAATAGACGATTGACCGTGGACGATGGAACCGCGCACGGTCTGTCGTCCATCGTCTATGGTCTGACTTGCACGAAAAACTCCACCGCCTCGATCACGCCGCCGACACTTGCTACTGCAAACTGAAAGTTGGTCATAGTTCCAGGCTGGATCGCTCCGCCCTCCCAGCGTTTCACACCGACCACTGTCCTGTTTTTGTCGTATGCCACTGCCGCGACCCAGACTTGGGTTGCGGCGTTTGATTCGGCTGGCAGCGAAATTTGTCCGCTCACCTGCGCAGATTTTCCGTCCCAGCTAATTTGGGCGATGGTATTGTTGAGCGCGGCAGGCAGGTAGCTTGCTCCGTCTCCTTGCATGGCGCTCAATAACTGTATCTGCGGATTTACATTTTCTGAAATGTTCGGAAAGAAGACATACACAGGCAATGATGAATTTGGTGCGATGATGTCCAATGGTGTGAAGGCGGTTTCTTTGGCGATGACGTTATTATTGCTGTCGAATAAAGTGATCTGCGCAGAGACGTTTTCGAGATAAGTCGTTGTGTCGTTTTGGATGAGCGCAAAGCACCAGAGTCCCGAATCTGCTGTGGGGTGGCAGTCTGCCTGAGTGACAGGAGCAGGTACTGGCGTGGGCGTCGAGGCGGCGGCGATGGGGGCGGAGGGGTCTGGGATGATGATCGTATCCCCGATGGTGAGCGAGTTGGGGCTCAGGTCAGGGTTCGCCGCTCTCAAAAGATCCTGCGAGATTTTGAATTGCTCGGCGAGATCGCTGATGGTATCGCCCTGTTGGATAATGTACACCTGCGGCGTGTTGGTGGGGATGGCGGTTTCGCTGATGACTAGGATGTTGGGAGTTGTGGTTGGGGCGGCCGTGGCAGTAAGGTAGGGTTGGAGCGGCGTGTCTGTGGTGGGTGTGGCAGGCGGCGCATCTCCTGATGTAGGCTGGCAGGCAGAAAGCAGTATGGTTAACAAAAGCAATAGCAGGGGTTTTCGCATGCGGTGATTATAATGGAGCCAGAAGTAACGCGAAATTTATTTCACGCATCGCAAGACAAGTCTTGCGGTACAAAAAAAATGGAGGCACAATGAACTATCGTCAACTTGGTAAGACAGGGCTGCGCGTAAGCGAGCTATCGTTTGGGTCGTGGGTTACGTTTCATAATCAGGCAGGGGTGGACTCTGCCGTGGAAATGATGACGGCAGCATATGAACACGGTGTGAACTTTTTTGACAATGCCGAAGTGTATGCGGGTGGAAAATCCGAATCGGTGATGGGCGAAGCACTGAAGAAGTTGGGCTGGCGGCGCAGCAGCTATCTGGTTTCCACGAAGATCTATTGGGGACTGCATGACAATGTCAACGAGAAAAATACGCTTAATCGCAAGCGTCTGATCGAAGGCATCAACGGCTCACTTGAGCGCCTGCAAATGGATTACGTGGATTTGCTCTACTGTCACCGCCCTGATGCAACCACTCCCATTGAAGAGACGGTGTGGGCAATGCACAATATCATCGAGTGGGGCAAGGCGTTGTATTGGGGCACGTCCGAATGGTCGGCGGCAGAAATTATCGAAGCCATCCAAATTGCGGAGCGTCATCACCTGCACAAGCCTGTGGTGGAACAACCGCAGTACAACCTGTTCGAGCGTGCGCGTCTTGAAGGCGATTATGTCCGCTTCTATCAGGAATATGGCTACGGCACCACCACATGGAGTCCGCTGGCTTCGGGTCTGCTTTCGGGCAAATACAATAAGGGTATTCCCGAGGGAACGCGCGGCGCACTCAAAGGTTATGAGTGGCTGAAGAACACCCTGACCAATGAAGCGAAGTTGGCGAAAGTCTCTGCGTTGGAGCCGATCGCGAAGGAACTTGAAGCCACCATGTCGCAACTGGCATTGGCTTGGTGTTTGAAGAATCCGTTTGTGAGCACGGTCATCACGGGTGCAAGCCGCGTGGAGCAGGTACACGAAAATATGAAGGCTGGCGAGATCGCACAGAAGATCACGCCCGAGATTATGAATCAGATCGATGTAATTTTCGGGGTGAAAAAGAAAGACGAAGACGACGATTAAAGGACGATAGACTGCAGACCATTGACCGTGGAAAGCTTAAAAAACTCCGAGGCATTTGCCTCGGAGTTTTTTTATATCTTTGAAAAATAATTTTCTTCCACGCTTTGCCAGGTCTCTTCGCGCAGTTTCATATATTTCGAAAGCAACGGATGAACGCTGGAAATATCCTCATACATTTTTTGCGCCACACGGCGGATGGAAAAATGCGCATTCGCCGCTGTGCGCAACTGACAGAACGCGAAGGCTTCGCGTAAATTGAATTGCGCCAGCACACGGCGATTAAATCCATTGGGGACAATATACTGCGCCACGTCAGGATTGAAGGCGTGGAGTTTCTCGTACATTGCATCAGCAGCGTCCATCGCCGCCTCATACTTGGACCCGAAGCCTGCTTCCGTTATAAGGAGCGGAGTCGTGTACCCGAGCCGCGTCGTCAATCGCTGCGGAGTCTGCGTCATCATGCGGTGACGTTTGAACTCGGCGTATGCACCCTGATCCATGACGAGATCGAAGGTGTAGGTGGAATATTCCAGCTCGCGCAGGGGGATGTCGTATTTGCCGAGTTTGCCAAGCAGAGTTTCAGCAAGTTTCTCGCGTTCATCTTCTTTCATTGATTTGAGATGTGCCAGCGCATCGGCATATGCCATTTCGCCGAACCGATAAATCGCCGCAGCGAGGATTTTGTCTTCGCCGTCTTTGTCATAGTCGATCAAATCGCACCAGCCTAATTGAAGATCAACGATGGACGATTGACGATTTGCAAGTTCTTTCATGGTTTCCATTGTGTAGGGGTTCGCATCCGCATATTTGACCAAGGTCGGCGTTTCAGCTTTGGAAACTTCCTTCATCTTTTCGCCGATCTGGCGCACTTCCTCGAGCGGATGGGAAAGCATCTTGCGGATGGTCATCTCTATGACACGGGCGTTGGCGGTCATGCCAACGTTGGCGTTGGCGGCGGCAGGCAGGATAAAGCGGCATCTATCCACATATTGTGAGCGGATGCGGCGGTCGTAGGCGTCGTCGGATTCATTGTCACGGCGCGGGGTGCGCTCCACGATGAGATTCTTCGTCGGGTCCAATGATTCAGCATAGGTCGAGAAAAGGAGGCGCACGGTGTCCACAAATTCATCCCGCAGCGGATGTCCGTCAAGTTCAGGCGGGACGGTGAAATCATCAGGTCTCCACTTTTGGTAGCGGGTGGATTTTTCAGTATAGGAGGCGAGGCGGTTGCCTTCGATGGTTTCAATGGCAACACGCGAGACATTTTCAAACGCGAGATGCAAGACCGCATGTTCTGCTACCGACGCATGACCATAACCAACGACCCATTTTTCATGGAATTGTGCCGACTTTTCATCGCTGAGTTCTGCAGCGATCTCGCGGAAGGATTCGGGCGCGCGCGAAGTTTTGGCGAATGCCACGGCTATGGTTTCGGGGCTGAGAGCACGCGGGGACAATAAATAAATTTCTCGTTCGGGCATGGAGGTTCTCCTTTAATGACGATGGACGATTGAACACAGACGATGGGTAAACTTTGATGGTCAATCGTCCATTGTCCATCGTCTTTTTATAAAAAAGCGACCAGCCTGTTTTGCGCTGATCGCCGTGCGATTTTACCCCATTGGGTGCTTCATGGGCGCACCACCCAACAGGTGCAGGTGCATGTGAAAGACGGTCTGACCGCCGTCTGCATTCGTGTTCATGATGAGGCGGTATCCGCTTTCGGAAATGCCTTCCTTGGCGGCAAGTTCCCGCGCTACAAAAAACATGTGCCCAACCAGCGGCTTGTCATCTGCGATCATCAGGTTCACTGAGTCGATGTGTTTGTTCGGTATGATCAAAATGTGGGTTCGCGCAGCAGGGTTGATATCCCGAAAGGCGGTCACCAACTCATCTTTATACACGCCTGTGCTGGGAATATCGCCAGAAACGATCTTGCAGAAAATACAGTCAGACATGGAAGTCCTCCAGAATTATGGGGTTGGCATGGGACCGTATTCTGACGAACATACGATCTCATAATATTCGTGTTCGATCTGCATGTTTTCCAATGCGTATGTTGCTGCTTCCTTGCCGATAATCCGTACTGAGTCCAGGGCGAATAATGCCTCTTGAGGTGAATAGGTGGGCAGGGTCATTAATGGGTCGTTGATATTCCCTTCAGGGATGAGTGCAGGGCGTTGGGGGTCAACTTCATTCGCAAGCGGCACCCAATTATAGAGGACAGGTCCGCGGGCATTGGCGGTGAAGCCAAGTTTGAACCGCAGTTGCCGCGCCGCCTCAATAGGACGGATGCCAAACCCGCCGTTGGGCCAAATGATGGCAATCGGGTTCTTTGCAAAATTTTCCGAAAGCCCATTGATCGAACCCTGTAATTCGCGGGCGATCACGGTTTTGGCAGAATCATCTGAAAGGGTTGTATCCGAAAGAACGCCCTGTGCCTGATGGTCTACGAACTCTTCGCGCTCCAGATCCAGGTTCCCCTCTACAAACGGGGTGGTCAGGGTTGGGTCGCTGACCCAGCCATTCACCACAGGCCAACTCCAGTTTTCATAATACTCTCTGAAATATCGTTCAAAGTATTCGGCATCATGGTTGCCATATTGGATGAGGTAAACCGAACGCGTCGGGATCGTGACATTTCGCTCCATGAAAGCTTGAAACTGTTTTGTGTTGATCGCCTCAAACCCCTGTTCTTTGAGCTGGTTCATTAAATTGGAAAATTCTGCCACGCTGACACTGCCCGCCACTTCTGCTGTGCCGGGGGTGATGTCTCTGATCAAAATGACCATCACCACTGTGCCAGGCTCCGCATTGGATGGATTCCACTTGTTGCGCAAGTAGCGGCAGGTATCTTCAATGTAAGTTCGCGGTGTATCAAATGGATTGATCAGTGAGGTCTCAAATGTTGTCGGCAGGCTGGGTAGTGTGATAGTCTCCATTGTTCCCGCTTCCGTTGTTGGGCTGACAGAGACAGGGGCTATCTGGCAAGAGGCGAGGATCGAAACGATCAACAGGATGGTTAAAATTCGAAGTACTAACTGCTGAAATGGATATTTCTGATTGTTCATGGAAAACCCATTGTAAACCAGTTTCTAACATAGAAAATGACAGGACAATTTGATTTTGTCCCGTCATTTTTCTGGAAAAATTGAATATTCGTTGTTTATGGCAATACCTTCGCCAAAAAATGATCTAAAAAAGTAGGGCTTTTCGGGTAAAGTAGGTTTGTGACAACAAACTTACACCGAGAAGCCCATGAATGAAATTGTAG